>JAMOPP010000190.1 GCA_027064405.1 Desulfurellales bacterium | reverse complement strand
TATATAAATGTGTATTATTGCGCTAATCTAACCGTTTAAACTTATTTGAATTTTTTGCCTTAGTTTGATACTTTGTTTTTCGATGAAAAGGGATTTTTTGTTTTATATCTCCATATTTTTTATAGTTATAGTGGCTTTAAGTGCTATATTTGCCGGCTACATTACCCCGTATGACCCTTATTCAATAAATCCGAATGAAATACTGCAACCACCGAGTTTTCATCATCTATTCGGCACGGACAGAATAGGGCGGGATCTGTTTACAAGGATGATATTTGCAGGACGAATATCTATAGAGGTTTCTTTCATAGCGGTTGGAATATCTACTGTTCTTGGTGTTTTTGTAGGTGCTATAAGCGGATATTACGGTGGTATAGTTGATATCCTGCTTATGCGTTTTACAGATGTTATGCTTACATTCCCCGTGTTCTTTTTGATATTGGCTGTTGTGGTTGTCCTTGGTCCTAATATACTAAATGTTATGTTTGTTATAGGTTTAACAAGCTGGATGGGTATAGCAAGAATAGTTAG
The DNA here is from genome assembly GCA_027064405.1 of Desulfurellales bacterium. GTDB lineage: Bacteria > Campylobacterota_A > Desulfurellia > Desulfurellales > Hippeaceae > JAMOPP01. The sequence goes on along the minus strand of JAMOPP010000190.1, from coordinate 26,188 downwards.
AGCTGAGGTTTTAAAAATTAAGAATATGGGATATGTTCAAGCTGCGAAACTACTCGGTAAAAATGATTTTTATATTTTAACAAGGCACATTATACCTAATTCTTTATCTCCTGTTATAGTATATGCAACACTTGGTGTGGGTGCTGCAATATTGGCGGAATCGGGTTTGAGTTTTTTGGGTCTTGGAGTTCAGCCTCCCACTGCAAGCTGGGGAAGTATATTGTCAGAGGGTAAGGATGTTATAGAAATAGGCTGGTGGATGAGTTTTTTCCCAGGTATAGTTATCTTTTTTACGGTGTTATCTTTCACGGTAATAGGCGAGCGCTTTAAGTAATGATTGAAATAGATTCAAGAAAAATCAAATATTTTGACTATCTTCTCTTTTTTGCAGTATTATCAATAAACATAATAGGGATATTTACCATACATACGACTGAAAATTCTTATATTTTCTCTTTAAGACAGACGGCGTGGGTTTTTTTAGGCTCTATTATAGCTATTTATATGGCTAATATAGATACAAGAAGAATCAAACAAATTGCTAAAATAGTGTATTTTATATCGTTAATACTTCTTGTTGTGGTTTTTGTAAACGGTGCACTATCTCATGGTGCAAAAAGATGGATAGCGGTCTCTTTTATACATATTCAACCCTCGGAATTTGTTAAAATAGCCGTTATTCTAATGCTTGCATATTATTTTGATGAAAATCCCAAAAGCTCTCCATATACTTTAAAGGAGCTTATTATTCCCCTTGTAATAGTGTTTTTACCTGTTTTGCTTATATTGAAGCAGCCTGATTTGGGAACCTCTGTTATAGTGCTATCCATATCGTTTAGTATTATACTTTTTGCAAAAATAAAACGCTCTTTAATTTTAAAAATTTTACTGCTTTTTACCGTATTTTTGCCTTTTTTTTATTCAAGTTTAAGGGATTATCAAAAAGATAGAATTATGGCTTTTTTAAATCCCTATTCGGCTCCCACTACATATGGGTATCACATAATTCAATCTGAAATAGCGATAGGCTCAGGGGGCATTTTTGGAAAAGGTATTGAGAATGCAACTCAAACAACTCTGAATTTTTTGCCTGAAAATCACACGGATTTTATATTTTCCGTATATAGCGAGCAGCACGGTATGGTGGGTGATATGATTCTGATTTTTCTTTATCTTGTTATTATACTAAGGGGTATTGAGATAATCAAAGGTGCAAAAAGTGATTTTGAGAGATTTATGTGCATAGGAATAGTTGTAATGCTGTGGATATCTTTTGTATTTAATATAGGAATGACGCTTGGACTTCTTCCTGTTGTGGGCATACCCTTGATGTTTTTTAGCTACGGAGGAAGTGCGATTTTAGTAAACTTTTTTGCAATAGGCATACTTTTGAGTGTAAGAATTAGGAGTTATATGTGAATAGATTAGTTATATCATCCAATCCTTTTTTAACGCAGGCTGTAAAAATTGATAACGGTAAAATTACGGTCTTTATCATAAGAAAGAAGAACGATTATTACATTGTAGGCAATGTTTATAAAGGTGTTGTTGATAATATATCAAAACATCTTGGTGCAGCTTTTATAGACATAGGTATAGGGAAAAATGCATTTTTATGTATAGATCAAGGGTGTTCCAACGGATTCTTTTTAAACAATTGTAAGATTAAAGTCGGTGATGAGATTTTGGTTCAGGTGTTCAAGCCTATTGTTTCAAATAAAGGGCCTAAGGTTTCTACAAACATAGCGATACCCGGAAACTATATCGTTCTTTTGAGAGACAGTAACTTTATAGGTGTTTCAAAACATATAGATGACAGTGTTAAAATTAATGAACTAAAAAACTTTTTAAATCAATTTTCTGAGAATAATGTAGGTTTTATAGCGAGAACCGCATCAAGATTTGCTACAAAAAAAGAGCTTGAAAATGAGATTAAATATTTAAAAAGTGTGAATCGTAAAATAGAGAATAGGTTTATGAGTGAAAAAGCGCCAAAATTAATATATGAAGAGCCTCGTGTCCCTATTCAGGTTATAAGAGAATATTGCGACGAACTGACTGAAGAGATTGTTTTTGATGATGAAAAAATGTATAAAAACACGAAGGACTACTTCTTAAACACAAGCGGTAAATGGCAAGATAAGATAAGATTATATAAAGAAAAAAAACCTATGTTTGAATATTACAATATAAACAGCAAAATAAAAGAACTGCAGAGCGGAACCATAAGGTTGAAAAGCGGGGGTTATATAATTATAGAAAAAACTGAGGCGTTATTCAGTATAGATGTTAATTCCGGCTCTTATTCTTTTGATAAAGAAGCTGAAGATGCTATATTTGCAATAAATAAAGAAGCTGCATATGAGATTTTTAATCAGATATTTTTAAGGGATATGGGAGGATTGATTGTTGTTGATTTTATAGATATGAAGTATGAAAGGCACAAAAAGGAGTTGGAGGAAATTATCAAAAAGTTGTCGAGGAAGGACAGAAGAAAAATCTACACAAGCGGCATAAGCCAATTCGGGTTGGTTGAGATTTCAAGAAGAAAAAGTAATCAGGATATATTTGATATTATGTTCGAAAAATGTGAAAATTGTTTAAATAATGGCTTGGTAAAATCAACCGCACTAATATGTTCGGAGATATATGAAAAAATATTGTACAAATACGGGAAAGATAAGAAACTTATGTTATATGCTACGCCTGTGATTATTGAATATATGAAGAAAATGGCTTTAGACTTGAATAATGTAAAATATAAAGAAACCGATAGCTGTAAAGCTGAGGATTATACCTTGGAGGTGATAAAATGATTGAAAGATATACAAAAAAAGAGATGGGCGAAATTTGGGAAAAAGAGGCTAAATTTAAAAGATGGCTTAAGGTTGAGATAGCTGTTGTAAGAGGGTGGGAAGATGTAGGGGTTGCTCCAAAGGGTACCGCTGATAAAATTGAAGAAAAAGCGAGGTTCAGCATAAAGAGAATTGATGAAATAGAAAAAGTTACAAGGCACGATGTTGTTGCATTTTTGGAGGCGGTAAAGGAAAATTTAGGAGATGAGGGTGATTATCTTCATTTTGGAATAACATCTTCCGATACCATAGATACCGCTATGGCGCTTGCTTTTTGTGATGCCGCCGATATTATCATAAGGGATATAGAAGTATTATTGGAAACAACGAAAAGAAAAGCTTACGAGTTTAAGGAAACACTTATGATAGGCCGTTCTCACGGAATACACGGAGAACCTATAAGCTTCGGATTTGTTTTTGCTATCTGGTATGAGGAATTGAAAAGAAATTTAAAAAGAATGCAGGATGCTAAGGAAAATATTGCTTACGGTAAGATTTCAGGTTCTATGGGAACTTTTGCAAATGTGCCGCCTGAGGTTGAAGAAAAAGCCTGCGAGAGTTTAGGGTTAAAATATGCAAATATATCAAGTCAGATAATTCAAAGAGACAGATATGCTCAATATATGACAACGCTTGCAGTAATAGCATCAACTGTTGATAAGATAGCCACGCAGATAAGACACTATCAAAGAACCGAAGTAAGAGAAGCCGAAGAATTTTTTCATAAGGGGCAAAAAGGCTCATCTTCTATGCCACACAAAAGAAATCCCGTGTTGAGCGAAAATATATGCGGTTTGGCTCGTCTTGTAAGGGGTAATGCCCTTGTGGCGATGGAGAATGTTGCACTTTGGCATGAAAGAGATATAAGTCATTCTTCAAATGAAAGAATTATAGTGCCTGATTCAAATATAGCTGTTGATTTTATGTTACAAAGACTTAATAATATACTTGATAATCTTACGGTCTATAAAGAAAATATGCTTAAAAATCTTAATCTCACAAATGGTGTAATATATTCTCAAAGGGTTATGCTCGCACTTGTTGAGAAGGGCGCAGATAAAAAGGAGGCTTATGAGGCTGTTCAAAAAAATGCTATGGATGCGTGGGAAAACGATAAAAGTTTTGAAGAGCTGATTTTGAAAGATGAATTTGTTAAAAATCTAATGCATAGGAGTGAAATAAAAGAGTGTTTCGACCCTAAATATTACATAAGAAATGTTGATAAAATATTTAAAAGAATTTTTGACTAATAATTATTTTTATAGTAATATGACCATTAACTTATTAGCGCAGAGGAAGAGTCGTGTTTAAGATTGTGGATAACCTGAAAGAATTTATTATAATTTTTGATAGAGAAGGTATAGTGCATTACATAAACAGGTCTGCCAAAGATAAATTTAAACTTCTCAAAGGTGATAATATAAAGGAAATATTTAAAAAGGATGAAAGGGATATATTTTTTAGGAATTTAGTATATATTGTCTATAAACATAAGCAGTATGGTAATTTTATGAGGTTTATAGACAAAGAAGGAAGCATTATTTTTTCATATTTGAATGCATTTTTATATGATGACAAGGTAGCTTTTGAGATATTTGATTTAACGGAAACTGAAAATAGGTCGGTAAGTATAGATTCTCCTCAATATATGAAAATTTTAAAATATATGTCGCAGGGCATTGCTCACACAATTAGAAATCCTATAATGTCGGCTGGCGGTATATTGAATATCATACAGAAAAAAATACCGAAGGAGCATGTTGGTGAGATAGAACCCTATATGCAGATTGTTCAGAAAAATCTATATAAAATTTTGAATATTATCGGAGAAATAGAGACTGTAAGCAATAGTGAATCTGTAAATCTTAAAAAAATAGCCGTAAAAAAAGAGATTGAGGGAATATTTGAAGGTTATGCAAAAAAGATGAGTGATATAAATTTCCGTGTAGAAGGTTTGGACGATGTTTTTATCTATATTGATAAAGCTCATTTTTATTTTATGATAAACGAAATAATAAGAAACTCATTAGATGCGTTGGAAAATAAAGAAAATGGATTGATTAGTGCAAATATTGGTAAGAGCGGTTCCAATGCAGTTTCGATAAAGATTGCGGATAATGGTGTAGGTATGAAAGATGAAGATGCATCCCTTGCTTTGATACCTTTTTATTCTACAAAGCCGAGCAATATAGGGATAGGTCTTTCTCTTGTTAAGTTTCTTTTGGACGGGTATGAGGGAGATATGATTCTCAATGCGAAAGAAGACGGTATGGAGGTTATCCTTACCCTTCCTTACGAGAAGCGTTCAAGTATAAGAAGAGAGTATTTGGAAAGTGTACAAAAATAGAAAACTGACAAAAAAGATTATAGTTTACACCACATCTTTGGTTTTGATAGTAGTTATGCTCTTTAGTATAATATCCATTACGACTCTTTTAACATTTAAAAGCCAGAGTGTAAAAGATGCAAAAGATACATTGAGGCATAATCTAAACAAAAATTTACAGTCTGAGGTGCTTTTTTATGCTAAAATTATCAAAAGAGATATGGATTCAAGAAAGAATACACTGTTTACGCTGGGAAAGTTCCTTGAAACGAAATTTGATTCGATTTCTGAAGGTGGTTATGCGTCTGCATTACAAAGTTCATATGATATGGTAAATGAAAGCTTTGGGTTAAGGAGTTTATCTATCATTGACGGTAATTTTAATAAATTGTGTCAATATCCGCAGGAAACAGATGTGTCTAACCTTGTTCGTATAATTAAATCACAGAAAAAAAGGATATTGATGTCAACAAAAAGGATACAATATATAGATTTTCATATTAATAAAGACAAGAGTGTTTCTTATTCATATATATACTCTTTTAAAGATAAAGATGGCAATTTGCTGTTTTTAATTTTTGATTTTCAGCCCTATTCCATATATTCACTGGCTAAAACGGCGCAGGTTAAACCTTACTCTCAAAAATATTTGTGGATTATAAATAAAAACGGTGTGCTAATTTTTGACCCTCCTACAGCAAAACACCCCCTTATTACGCTTAGTGATAATGTTGATTTAAAAAATAAGCAAAATGGAGAGGTGCTTAGCGAAATAGTTAAAAATGATATTTTAAAAGGCAAATCGGGTACTTCAAGGTATATATTTCGCAATGTAGATAAATTCGTAGGATACACATATATTAAAGAATTGGGATGGGGTTTGGGATTAACACTGCCAACAAAAGAATTCTATGCACCGATTCTAAATCTTAGTACAAGCATAGATAAAAAAACAATATATGCTATCTCGGTATTGAGCATCTTGAGTGCTTTTATAATTATAGCTACTGCTGTAACATCTATGTTTGTTTCGAAAAAAATAACAACACCTATAGTTAATGCAGTGGAAACTATTAATGCAATTTTGGAGGGCGATGTATCAAAGAGGTTGCCTGAGGGTAGTGGAGATGAGTTGGATGAAATGGCACAATCGATTAACAAATTAATGGATTTTTTTGCAAAATTATTATCTGATATGAAAAATAAATAGGAGGTATCTATGTCCGAAGATATGGAAGATATGGGTGAAATTATTCAAGATTTTCTATTAGAAGCTGATGAGTTATTGGAGGAGTTAGATGAGGATTTAGTGACTTTGGAAAATTCCAAAGATGATTCTGATCTTTTGAATAAGATATTCAGAGCTTTTCATACCATAAAAGGCTCGTCAAGTTTTCTTGGTTTTGAAAAATTAACGGAATTAACCCATAAACTTGAAGATATTTTAAATAAACTTAGAAAATTTGAAATTACACTGAATAGCGATATGATGGATGCCATACTAAGTGGTATAGATAAATTAAAGGAGATAATAGAGCTTATAAAAAGTGGCTCAGATCCTGAAAGTGTCGATATAGAAGATAATATTAAAGCACTGATGCCTTTCTTGGATTCCAATGCTGCTACGGAAGCCGAGAACGGTACGGATAAAAATACAAAAGAGGATTCGAATGAAATTGATTTCGATGAGATGATTAAGGAGCAGGAAGAAGAGATAAAGGAAGAAGAGATAAAGGAAGAAGAATCAGCAATGGAGCAGGAACAACAGACGGAAGTTGAAGTAGGAGAGAATCAGGATACATCTAATACAGAGTCTAAAAAAGGCAAAGATAGTGATATAGAAGATGAAATAGCAAGATTGCTTCAGCAGAGAATGGAAGAGGACAGAAAGAGGCGTCAAGAAAGAAAAAAACAAAATGAGCAAAAAAAGAGCGAAGTTGTTAAATCAAAAGCGACTGGTAGCAATGCGAAAAAGGCAAAGGTTATGCCTGAGCAGACAATTAGAGTTGATGTGAATAGGCTTGATGATTTAATGAACCTTGTAGGTGAACTTGTACTTGGTAAAAATAGATTGACAAGCGTAGCTCAAAAAGTTGAAGATAAGTTTCAGAATGATGATGTTGTTGAAGAGTTATTAAGTGTTTCAGGGCAGATAATGCTTGTAACAACCGATTTGCAGATGGGCGTAATGAAGACTCGAATGGTTCAGGTTGGAAAAGTGTTTAATAAATTCCCGAGGGTTGTCAGAGATCTATCAAGAGAGGTGGATAAAGACATAGAGCTTGTCATAGAAGGTGCAGAGACGGAGCTTGACAAGAGTGTTGTGGAAGAAATTAATGACCCTCTTGTACATTTAATAAGAAATGCTGTTGATCACGGAATAGAAACAAGGGAAGAGAGAAGCCATACAGGAAAGCCGCCAAAGGGCAAAATTGTTCTTTCCGCTTATCATGAAGGAAATTATATAATTATAAGCGTTAAAGATGACGGTAGGGGTATGGACCCTGAAATATTAAAGAATAAAGCTATAGAAAAAGGACTTATAACGGAAACGGAAGCACGACAGATGAGTAACGAAGAGGCCTATGGATTGATATTTAAACCGGGTTTTTCAACCGCCAAATCCGTAAGTAACATCTCAGGTCGTGGCGTTGGTATGGATGTTGTTAAGACAAACATAGAAAAATTAAACGGAACTATAGAGATTAAATCCGAGCTTGGCAAAGGGAGTGCGGTTACGCTTAAGATACCTTTAACTCTTGCAATTATACAGGCGTTACTTGTTAAAATTGCCAAGGAGTATTTTGCTATACCCTTAGTGAGTGTTGTTGAAACCGTTAGGATTACAAAAGCAGAAATCAAAAAAGTTGAAAATAGAGATGTGTTGAAGCTAAGAGGCAATATTATACCTTTGGTTTATCTTGGAGATACACTTGGCATAGGTAAAAATAAAAAGATGATTGATGGAAAAGAGATATATGTTGTTGTTGTTTCCGTTGCAGAAAAAAAGATAGGAATAGTAGTTGATAAATTGATTGGTAGAGAAGAGATAGTTATAAAATCTCTTGGAAACTATCTGCCCAATATTAGATCGATATCCGGTGCAACCATCAGGGGAGACGGTTCGGTTACCTTAATCCTTGATGTGCCTTCCGTGGTAGAAGAAGCGTCTAAGGTTAAAAGCAATATAAGTGACCATTTAATAGATAATGCTCTTGAGAAAAAGGAAAAGCCTTCCTGTCTTGTTGTGAGTCCCGATAAATCAGTAAGAAATTCTATTAAAACTCGTATGATTAGTGAGGGATTTGATGTTTTTGAATCACATAACAGCAAAGAGGCGCTTGATATATCGTCTGAGGAAATTTTTGATATAATTTTTGCAGATTTAGAGATGCCTATAAGCGGTGGATATGAGTTTACAAAGCTATTAAGAGACTTTGCAGCTTACAGAAATACTATGATAGTCGGAATTTCAAAAGATGGGACTTTTGATAAAGAAAAAATGCAAGAATCAAGGATGAGCGATGTTGTGTTTACACCTATTGAAGAGAAGGATATTAATAGAATACTTGAAATTGTTTCAAAAAAAATTAAAGTAGCTTAGCAAGGACGGTACTAACTATGGATAAAAAAGAAGTGGATCTTTTTGACAAAAGTTTGTCTTTAGAGAGTGAGCATGAAGAGGAGATTGTTAATTCAAGAGATAAGTCAAATGCTCTTATTTTAAAGGATGATTACTTTCAGGTTGTAGGGTTTATTTTGCAGGATGAACTATTTGGACTCGACATACTGGATGTTGAAGAAATTATAAAACCTGTAGATTTTACACATGTGCCCAATACTAAAAAATTCGTTCTTGGTGTTGTTAACCTAAGAGGAAAAATAATACCTATTGTTGATTTAAGGCTGAGGTTCGAATTTGACAAAAAAGAGATAGACTCAGAAACAAGGATTATTATAGTGTCAATGAATGAATACAATGTGGGATTTATGGTGGATAAAATTGAGAAGGTTTATTATGTTGATAAAAAGGGTGTAGAGCCGACTCCTCCGAATATACCTCCGACTATAGAAAAATATGTTAAAGGTGTTGGAAAACTTGATGATAATATTGTTACACTTTTGAATGTTACTGAGCTTCTAAAAGAAAATGGCGGATTAAATTAAAAGGGGTAAATTTATGGAAGATAAAATTGATATATTGCAAGTTGGCACAAATCAGATGGAGCTTGTTGATTTTAGAATGTACGAGCAGAAACCTGATGGAAGTATTTATGAAGGGATATATGGAATTAATATAGCTAAGGTTAAGGAAATCATAAAGTATCCTAATGTTATCAAAATACCGTCTAAAGAATCGCTTCTTGACGGTATATACAACTTAAGAGGAGAAGTTGTGCCTATTGTAAGTTTGGCAAAGTGGTTAAATATAAAAGAGCCGGAGGGCATAACTTCAAAAAAAATCATCATAACAATCTTTAATAATATAACAGTTGGATTTATTGTGCACGACGCAAAAAGAATAAGGCGAGTGTCTTGGAGATTTGTTAAGCCACCAAGTGAGGTGTTGGTGCATCAGTATGGAAATAAGATAGTGGGTACCATTAATCTTGACGAAGAGCATGTTATGCTCATACTTGACTTCGAGAGTATATGCGAAGAACTTGGTATTTTTTCCGAAGAAAATATAAAGAGTATGCAGGATGTTGCTATTATGGAGAGTAAGAATAAATCAAGAAAGGTAAAAATCCTTATAGCTGACGATTCCTCTACGGCAAGGAAGATTATAAAAACAGCTATCACTCCTCTTGCTGAAGAAATAATAGAGACAAAAGACGGACAGGAAGCGTGGGATATGCTGAATAAATTATATAAAGATAACCAAAACAGCCTTGACGGTGTGGTTGATATAATTATTACAGATGTTGAAATGCCTAATATGGATGGCTATAGATTTACTAAATTGGTTAAGGAAGATGAAAGATTTAGAAATATCCCTGTAATTATGAATACATCATTGTCAGGAAATGCAAATATACAAAAAGCAAAAGATATAGGGGTAGATGATTTTTGTACTAAGTTTATTGCTGAAGAGTTTACAAAAACAATCGCAAAATATATGTAAATAACGGGGGATGTATGGCTAAGCTTAATGTTGAATGGATTAATCCGTTTATAGAAGCCACAGAAGAGATAATAGATACGGTGGCGATGATACAGGTGAAAAGGGGCAATCTTGCACTCAAAAAAGACAGCACTGTTGCGTATGATGTGAGTGGTATAATAGGTATAACAGGTGAAGCTACAGGCTCAATAGCTCTTTCTTTTCCCAAAAAGAGTGCACTTGCCGTAGTAAGTAATTTTACGGGTGAGGATGTGATTGGTATTGACAATGACACAACAGATGCAATAGGTGAATTAACCAATATGATTGCAGGAAGAGCTAAAAAAATATTTTCAGAGAAGAACATTAAATTAAAAATCTCGGTTCCAAATGTTGTTGTAGGTAAAAACCACTCAATTTCGACACCAAAAAATGCTCCGAGCATTGTAATACCGTTTGAATCGGATGCAGGTGAATTTGCAATTCAGGTATCTTTAATGCCGAGTGATAAGGGTAAGGAGTAGAATAGAAATGGCTCAAAATGACATTGATGCTTTAATTGCAGGATTCCAAAATAGTGATTTGGACGATATAGATGATGCTATAAAGACATTTGAGAAAAAAGAGAGCGATGATAAACCTTACGATAAAGAGCCTGATATACAGAGTAATAAAACGGAGCCTGAAAGTAACAACTTATACTCAAAAGACAAAAAAGTTGTAGATAAGCTTGATGAAATAAATAGGGAAAGCGAGGAAAAGGTTAATTACCTTTTTGAAAAACTTGAGGCTGTAGGTCAGGAAATTGAACATATAAATAAATCAATCAATCAAGTCAAGCCATATATAAATAAGCATAAAGAATTTATGGATTTTTTTGTAGAAAAATTTCCAAAAACGGTTGTAAAAAACAACTACGATTATTTTAAAAACATAATAAATATAGTTAATGATATGGAAAAGAGTGTTTCAAATATTGAAAACAATATTTTTGATTCTATGGATATTTTGCAATTCCAGGATATTACGAGACAAAAAATAGAAAAAGTGATTAGCGTTATTAAAACTCTGCATGATTATCTTGACGAATGGTTTACATCTTCGTCCATTGAGGATATACCGAGAGCGAGAGTTGCAAATACAATAGTGGACGAAAAAGACAAAGATGAAGTTGACAAATCTGTCGATGAAATAATAGAACAAATGAAGAGAGAGGGAGAGATGAAATGAAAATAATTACGGTTGACGATTCTTCAACTATGAGAAGAATTATAAAAAATACGCTTAAAAGAATAGGTTACGGAAGCGATGTGCTTGAAGCTGGAGACGGCAAGGAAGCGCTGGAGGTTTTATCTAATAATTCGGTTGATTTGATTATAACGGATTGGAATATGCCCGTTATGGACGGATTAGCATTTGTTAAGAGTATAAGGTCAGACAGTAAATATGATGATGTTCCTATAATTATGGTAACAACAGAAGCGGCAAAAGAGGATATTATTACAGCCCTAAAAGCCGGAGTAAATAACTATGTTGTAAAACCTTTTACGCCGGATGTATTAAAAGACAAAATAGATACGGTTCTTGGGAAAAAGGACTAATTGATAGAATTAAAATCTATTGATAAGGTGTATAAAAAGGGCGGTTTTTTCTCAAGACAAGAATTCAGGGTGTTAAAAGATGTTAGTATTAAAATTAATGATGGCGAACATATAGGGATTGTAGGTTCATCCGGAGCGGGGAAAACCACACTTGCAAAGGTGCTTAGCTTCTTAGAGCCATATTCTAACGGTTCTATTTATGTTGATTCGGTAAGAGTAAATAAAAAAAATATAATAAAATATAGAAGCCGTGTGGGTATGGTTTTCCAGGACCCCTTAACATCTTTGGACCCGAGAATGAAAATAATATCCACACTTAAAGAGGCTCTGAAGGAAAAGGATATTGATGCGATATACAAATACTGTGATATAGTAAATATTAAACAGAGTCTTCTTGCGCGATATCCAAAGGAGTTGAGCGGTGGAGAGCAACAGAGGGTTGCAATAGCAAGAGCATTAATATCCAATCCTCAATATATTATTTTTGATGAAGCCACAAGTGCACTTGATGTATCTACTCAGTCAAAAATATTGAATCTTATATGCGATATTAACAAAGATAAAGCATATTCCTATATTTTTATTACACACGATTTAAAGCTTGCCTCTTTTATATCTGATAGAATTTATGTTATTTACGGTGGATATATTGTAGAGGAAACGAAAAATATACACAAAGAACAGCTACATCCATATACTAAAATGCTCGTAAATAATGAAGAAATAGTTCAATTAGATGATAACAAAAATAAAAACGGCTGTGTCTTTTACAATTTTTGTAAACAGAGGAAAAAAATATGCAAAACGGCTATGCCATACATAAAAAGAATCTCTTATGCGGAATCCGTAAGGTGTTTTTTGTATGATTGATATACTATCTCTAACAAAAGATGAGCTAAGGGGTATCTTGGAAGAAAGGGGTTTTAAAAAGTATAGGTATAAACAGATATTCTCATTTTTGCATAAACATCTAATCGATGATTTTGATGAGATTACGGTTATAAAAAAATCTGTCAGGGAAGAATTGAAGGGTATATTTTGCATAAAGGACAGTAAAAATGTGCAGGAAGAATTGTCTAATGACAACGCCGTTAAATACCTTTTTGAATTTGATGATTCTGTCTCTATAGAAAGTGTTTTGATACCGATGAAAGATGATAAAAGCAGGTTTACTATATGCGTATCGACACAGGCAGGTTGCAAAATGGGGTGTCTATTTTGTGCAACAGGTAAAATGGGATTTAAGAGAAACTTGACGGCATCGGAAATAATATTTCAGATAAGATATATAGTCAAAAAACATCACCTTGAAAATATAAATGTTGTTTATATGGGAATGGGTGAGCCACTCGATAATTACGAAAATGTAATAAAATCTATTAAAATTTTGTCAGATGAGGATGGTCTTAATATATCAAAAAGGAAAATTACACTATCTACCTGTGGCATTGTGCCCTCGATAGAAAGATTAAAACAGGATTTGCCGAACATTAATATTGCATTGTCTTTGCATAGCGCAATTAATAAAAAAAGAGATTTGCTTATGCCAATAAATAAAACCTATCCTTTGGATGCGGTTATGAGAAGTTTGAAGGGTTTTCCGCTTCCACACAGGAAAAGAATAACCTTTGAATATGTTATGATTAAAGGTGTAAATGATACTGAGGAAGATAAAAAGGCTTTACTTAAACTATTATCAACATACAAAAGCAAGCTAAATATAATACCGTTAAACAAACATCAGCTTATGGATGTTGACATAGAACCGTCGAGCAGTGAAAAAATAGAAGAGTTTTCAAGATATTTAAGAGAAAAAGGTGTGTTCGTTACGGTAAGAAAATCAAAGGGAAGCTCAATTAATGCGGCTTGCGGAATGCTCGCCACTTGTGGGAGATCTGCTTTTAAAACCTCTTAGCATAAATATGTGTAAGCGTAACGGCAAGTGCATCAGAGACATCAAATGGCTCATTCTTTAAATCAAGTTTTAGTGTTTTTTCAACTATAAACTTTACCTGTTCTTTTGTAGCCGCTCCATATCCGCATACCGATTGTTTAACCTCTCTCGGTGAATAGGGATATACTTTAATTCCATTTTCTTTTGCCGCTATAATCACGGAGGCTTTTATCTCGCTCAATATCATAGCGGATTTAATATTCACTGAGTAAAAAGGAGTTTCAATTGCCATCTCGTCAACTTTGTACTCCTTAATAATCTTTTTTATCTCCAAAAAAATTTTATATATTTTATCTTCCAAAGATAATTTCACACTTGGTTTTATTGAATTGTAGGATATTCTATTACTTTCCGAATCTATGATGCCGTAGCCTGTAATTTTACTACCCGGATCTACGCCGAGAACTAACATATTTTACAACTGTTTTAATATCTAAGACCCTTTTTGCGCCGACCAATCTTTTTACATAATAGTGTGTTAATCTTGATATTTTAATACCGCTTTTTCTCCCTGCCGCATGTATAAATCTGCCGTTTCCTATGTAGATTCCAACGTGGGTAACATGGGCGTAACTAAGCGTATGGAAAAATAGTAAATCCCCTACCTGAAGTCTGTTTAAGGGAACCTTAAAGCCTACTTTTTCATATTGACCCTCTGCCGTGCGCGGTAGGTTTACATGAAATTTTCTATATATTTTCTGTGTAAAGCCGGAACAATCTATGCCGTGAAGAAGACTGCTACCGCCAAATACATAAGGATTGCCGAGAAAGTTTTTAGCGTAATTTACAAGCTGAAGTCTTTTTTCTTTCAATAGAGAATATTCAAAATTGAGTTTGTCTATTTTAATCATTTTGCTGTTTGGTATAAAAATAACAGTTCCTATTCTTAAATTGTTACTGTTTAGATTATTTAATAATTTTATGGTATCTACTTTTACATTATACTTTTTCCCGATACTCCAAAGACTGTCTCCTTTTTTTATATGGTATGCTATGGAATAAACAAGATACTTAGGATGTATGTATAAATTCTCTTTTCTGCTTATCATTATCTTTTTTGTTAAATCTCTCGGAAGCATAACAATATCACCCGGCTTGATGTATTTGGATAATTTTGGGTTTAAAGACCTTATCGTTTTGAGTGATATGCCGAATTTATGAGATATGCTACAAAGTGTATCACCATGTTTTATTTTGTAGCATCCGTCTCCTATATGTCCCGGTTTAACACTTTTTTTGCAGGTAAGTTTTAATTTGGCAATTATTTTTTGCTTGCTTATTTTTCTTTCTTTAATTATGTTGTTTTTTTCTAAAACACTTTGACATTTATCTTTTACTTGAAAATGTGTAAAATTATCGGATTTTGCCTGTAAAGACGGTGTCTTAAACGGAGGTCGCAGAGATTTTATCTTTATATTATAAAATGCCGAATCTGTTTGAAAGTTGTATTTATTTATATCTTTATTCAATTTTGAAATATGGGGTTTTGTATTAAGCGAATAAATTTTTATTTTCTGTTTTGGTCTTATTCTCAGCCAATTTACATTGGGGTTCAACTTTTTTATTTTTTTGGCGTCTAAATGAAGTGTTTTTGCAATTTTGATTAATGAATCACCCTTTTTTACAATGTATTCGTTGTTTGCAGAGGCGCTATATGCAAAAAAAAGAAGGAATAGATAAACTGCAACAAAGCCTACAAAAATACGACGCATACCAATTTGTATTATAAAAGATGAACTTTTTCAAGTTTTTTATCATAAAATTGATTTTTCTATTTAACTTTTGTAAAATAAAGACATAGCTTGCCTTACGCATCTGTTTAGAGAAGGGGTGTCTTATGTATTCTATCGATGTTGTGATTAGTAAAAAGGAAAGATGGATTTTTAAAACTATGCTTTCTGAGAAGAAGTTAAAGTTTATGGAGTGGTTTGTAGAATTTGACATAGAGAACTCAATAATATCATTTGAAGTGGATGATATGGATAACTTTAAAGATATATTTAATTTCTTAAAAGCGAAATCGCCTACCTCAAGGCTAATTTTGCCAAATGGAAGCAATGTAAAACCTTCAAAAAAAGAGTTTCAAGATGTTGAAGATTTTTTATCTAAATTTTTATAACAGGAGCAACAATAATGTCAGTACAAAAACTTAAGACCAAAGATTTATCTTTCAGCTTTGATTTTGATTTAAAGAATATAGGAGCCAAAGATGATAAATTTATTTCCCAAGACAGAATAGAAAATGCATTAAAAAAACTTGTTGCTATGAGATCTTCCGACTATAACGCATATATATCGGGAAGTTTGAGTAAAAACGACAAGGAAATAGTAAAAAAAAGTATAGAAAAGTATGTTGAGAACAAAAAAATAGAACTTTATGATTACTGTTTTGTTAATAATTTTGAGACACCGAAGATGCCAAAAGTTATAAAACTCAAGCAGGGTGACGGTAAGATTTTTGCAAAAGAAATGGACAAATTGGTCGCATACTTAACAAAAAATGTTCCGAGTATTTTTGAAAGCAAGGAGTATGAAAGTAGAATTCAGGCAGTTATTAAATATTATGACGAACAGCACAAAAAGATATACGATGATATGCAAACAAAGGCGAATGAGCTTGATTTTGTTGTAAAAATGTCACCCGCCGGCATAACCATAAATCCCGTCGTTTCAGGAAGGGTAATCGGAGAGATGGAATTTGTAAATTTATCGAAGGAGATAAAGGATGAGATAGAAACGAAAAGAAAGAAACTTGAAGACGATATAAATAATTTTTTAAGAAAAAGTAGAGATATAGAAAAGGAAAAGCAGAAAAAGATAAAGAAAATCAACGATGAAATGGGTATTTTTGTTGTAGGTCATAAGATAGATGAAATAAAAGAACTGTTTAAATATTCCAAAGATATAGAGCAATATCTCGAAGAGGTGGAGGAGTACACACTTAATAATATATTTATATTTTTACCTCATAAAGAAAGCGGTATGCAGTTTATGCCTGTTCAAAACAAATACACCGAATATAAAGTTAATCTTTTTGTCGATAACGAGCAGAATAAAAAGATACCCGTTATATACGAGGAAAATCCCACATTTTATAATATTTTTGGAAAATTGGAAAAGCAGGCATATTTTGGTTCTTTTGTCACAAATTTTACAAATATAAGTGCAGGGAGCATACACAAGGCAAACGGGGGATATTTGATTCTTGACGCCGCTTATGTTCTAAGCAACCCCGGTGTATGGGAAACTCTCAAAAAAACACTCTTTTCCAAAAAAAGCACAATAGAGGAGCTTGGGGAAAAATATGGTATGATTGCCTATGAAACTCTAAAGCCTGAACCCATTGAACTCGATATAAATATTGTCCTTATAGGTTCTGAATATTTATATCAGCTTCTTTATGATTACGATAAAGATTTCTCAAAATTATTCAAATTAAAAACAAACTTTAATTATATCATAGATCGAGACAAAAACAGTATCAATCAGTACATATCAAAAATACTCTCTTTTTGCGAGGAGAACAAACTTGCAAAACCTGATAAAAGCGGATTTGATGCTCTGTTGAAATATTCCTGCAGATTAAGTGGAGATAGGAAGAAAATGTGGGCATATTTTGATGATGTTACGGATATTGTCAGAGAATCTCAAACCGATTCAGATAAAGAGGAGATAGATTACGAAGATATACAAAAAGCAATATATGAAAAACGCTTTTTAAAAGATTTATGGAAAGAAAAAATCTATGAGATGGTGGAAGACGGGACTATTATTATAGATTTAAAGGGCGAAAAAATAGGGCAAATTAACGGGCTTTCCGTTGTGGATTACGGGGATTATGCATTCGGAAGGGTTAATAAAATTGCAGCTAAAACATTTGCAGGTAAAGATGGCGTGATAAATATAGAAAGAGAGGCAAAACTATCCGGTAAAATATTTGATAAAGCCTCGCATATAATTGCAGGATTTATAGGTAACAGATACGGTTTAGACAAACTTTTGAATTTTAGCGCAACTATTTCGTTTGAACAGTCGTACTCTTACATTGAGGGAGATAGTGCCTCAATTGCTGAAACACTTGCTCTGCTTTCTTCTTTTGCAGAAATTGGATTGAAGCAGAATATAGCTGTAACAGGCTCTATGAATCAAGACGGTATAATTCAGCCGATTGGCGGTGTAAATGAAAAAATAGAGGGTTTTTATGAGATATGCAAACTAACCGGAAATTTAAAGGGTAGCGGTGTTGCAATACCAAAGTTGAATGTAAAAAATCTTATACTATCTGACGAAATTATAGAATCTGTCGGAAAAAAAGAGTTTAATATTTATACGCTTGAAACAATTGATGATGCAATTCAACTTTTTACATCGAAAAAAGCTGGTAAAAAGGTAGGAAGGAATTTTGAAAAAGGCTCATTTAACTATTTTGTAAATAAAAAACTAAAAAGAATGTCAAATATTTTTGTGAAGGATTAGGGCTATTAGCAGAATAATATCAATTTACGGTTGCGGATATTAGATTAGAGATAAATTTAATCTTAAAAAAAAGGAGGATGACAGCTCATTCTTATAGATATGCTATCTGTTAATGGTAGATATTTGTAGGCGTGAAGTGTTAATGTAAAAATGATAAGATTTCTTGATGCCGGAGAATCTCACGGCGAAGCACTTGTTGCAGTAATTGAAGGTTTACCTGCAAATTTAAAAATAGATGTGGATTATATTAATAAAAATTTGCTTTTAAGACAATCCGGTTACGGTAGGGGGCAGAGGCAAAAAATAGAAAAGGATAGGATTAAGATTGTAAGCGGGGTCAGATTTGGAAAAACAATCGGCTCGCCTGTCGCCATAATGATACAAAACCGTGATTTTGAGAATTGGCTTCACATTATGTCGCCTTTTGCTGAGTATACAGATGAAAAAGCGGTTACCTCTCCAAGACCGGGTCATGCCGATTTAACAGGATATATAAAATATGACAGAAGTGATATAAGGGACGTTTTGGAACGCTCAAGTGCAAGAGAAACTGCCGTAAGAGTGGCAGTGGGTTCTTTCTGCGAGCTTCTTTTAAAAGAGATAGGAGTTGATTTATTATCCTTTGTTCGTTCAATAGGTTCGGTTTATTCTCAAGAAATTGACATCAATGACAATGATATTATTACGAAAATAGAAAGTTCGCCTGTTTTTTGTCCTGATACCAAGTCAACCGATTTAATGATAGCAGAGATTGAGGAGGCAAAAAAATCCAAAGACAGCATAGGCGGAAGTGTAGAGGTTGTTGTTCGAGGTGTTGATACGGGTTTGGGAAGCTACTCTCAATGGGATAGAAAACTTGATGCAAAAATTGCATTTGGTTTAATGAGTATTCAGGCTGTAAAAGCGGTTGAGGTAGGCGACGGATTTGAAAATTCAAAAAAATTAGGTTCTTTGGTTCAAGATGAAATTGTTTATGATAACGGATACAAAAGAAAAACAAATAGGGCAGGTGGCATTGAAGGTGGGATGTCAAACGGAGAAAATATTGTGGTAAGGGCATTTATGAAACCTATACCTACCATTGTGAAAGGAATGGACTCTGTTGATGTGAAAACTAAGCAATACAAAAAATCAGACTTTGAAAGAAGCGATGTGTGTGCAGTGCCCGCTTTGAGTGTAGTTGCAAAATCTGTAGTTGCATTTGATATTGCCAATGCATATATTGAAAAATTTGGTGCAGACACAATAGATGAGTTAAAAACGAGTGTTGAACTGCATAGGGATTTTGTAAAACAGAAATGAATATAATTCTTGTGGGATTTATGGCATCAGGAAAATCAACGGTTGGTAAAATTTTATCTAAAAAACACAATTTGAAATTTGTCGATACGGATTCATTGATAGAAAGGAAATTTAATAAGAGAATCAAAGATATTTTTAAGGAAAATGGTGAAAATTTTTTTAGATGTGCAGAGCATAATATAATTTCAAGCGATTTGAAATATTGCACGGACTGCATAATATCAACAGGCGGGGGTATGCCCTGTTTTTACAATAATATGGATTGTCTTAAGAAGATAGGATGGGTGGTTTATCTAAAATGTGATTTTGAAACCATAAAACAAAGAGTAAAAAGAGGCACTCGACCTCTTTTTGAAAATGAAGGTGCAGCGTATAATCTTTTTGTGCAAAGATTAAAATGCTATGAGAAATCTCATTTTGAAATTGATGCTTCTAAGGATTTAAGCAAGGTGGTTTTAGAGATAGAGCGGATAATGAAATCATAAAAAATTTTAATTAAGGAGAGGTCGTCAAATCGTTATTGTTGCGCAGTGATTTTAATATGTTAAAAACTGAGTTTATTGACTGTAAGCCTATTTTTGCGTATAGTATCTTGTCTTTTCTATCCAAGAAAGATGTTTTTGGTGTTTAAAATTGATTTTAAAGGTTTGAGTTGTAAAAATATTTATTAAGGTGAAGTGACATAGAAAAATCTATAAAAATCAGTGATTTTCTTTTGGTTATATCGGTTCTTGTTATATTTGCCGTTTTGGTAATACCCCTTCCGGGATTTTTTTTAGACTTTCTCGTGTCCTTATCGTTCACTATGTCGCTTTTGATATTTTTTGTGAGTATGTATGTAAAAAAGCCACTTGATTTTTCAACTTTTCCCTCACTTTTGCTTGCCGTGACTCTTTTTAGGCTTTCTTTAAATATTGCTACAACAAGGGCTATTCTTTTGAGGGGAAACGAGTCTATAGATGCGGCAGGTTCAATGATTAAAACATTTGGATATTTTGTTGTCGGTGGTAACTATGTAGTTGGTCTCGTTGTTTTTGCAATACTTGTAATTATAAATTTTATAGTCATTACAAAGGGTGCAGGTAGAGTTGCCGAAGTTGCGGCAAGGTTCACCCTTGATGCAATGCCCGGAAAGCAGATGAGCATTGATGCCGATTTAAATGCCGGAATTATTGATGAGAATGAAGCAAGAAAAAGAAGGGAAGATATATCTCATCAGGCAGATTTTTATGGAGCTATGGACGGTGCAAGTAAATTTGTTCGAGGTGATGCTATAGCCGGACTTCTCATAACTGTTATAAATATTGTAGGTGGAATAGTTATAGGTGTTCTACAGCATAATATGAGCTTAGCAGATGCAGCCTCAAGATACACGGTGCTTACAATTGGTGACGGACTTGTGGGTCAACTTCCCGCTTTGACAGTTTCAACGGCTGCAGGTATAATAATTACAAGAAGCTCTGATGCTGCGGATTTATCAGGAAGAATTATAAATGAAATAGTTAAGCAGTATCAGGTTTTGTATATTTCTTCCATTGTTCTTGTTATTATGTCTTTTATCCCGGGAATGCCTACACTACACCTTATGATTTTGGCTTTGATTTTGTCATCTATTGCCTACAGTATATCTTCGAAAAATAAGAAACAAATTGAAGAGGAAAAAGAGATTGAAGAAAAGGAACAAGAAATAGAGGCTGGAGCTCAAGATGATATTACAATTGAGGATATAGAAGAATCAATAAAAATTGATATGCTTGAGCTCAAGATAGGATATGGTCTGATTGGGCTTGTTGACGAAAAGAGCGGAGGCGATTTACTTAAGCGGATAAAAATTATGCGCAAACAGATAGCTATGGAATTTGGTGTTATTATGCCTTCCATAAGAATTAGGGATGATTTGAACTTAGATAGAAATGAATATATTTTCCTAATTAAAGGTGTTGAAATAGCAAGTTACAAGGTTTATACAAACAAGTTTCTTGCTATGAAGCCCGGTATGAACAATGAATTAAACGGCATAGAAACAAAAGAACCCGCTTTCGGACTTCCTGCTGTCTGGATAGAATCTAACGATAAAAATAATGCTATCATAAAAGGATATACTATTGTTGACCCTGCTACCGTTATAATTACTCACATAACCGAGCTTATCAAAACCCACATAGACGAGATATTTACAAGAGAGGATGCAAGCAAGCTTATTGAGTCTTTGAAAGCTGATTATCCTAAAATTGTTGAAGACTTAATGAAAAACTTATCACTTGGCAATGTTCATAGAATATTAAAGAATCTACTTTACGAAAAGGTGCCGATAAGGGATATGATTACGATAGCGGAGACCTTGTCGGATTATGCGCCCTATGTAAAAGATATTGATACTTTGACCGAATATGTTAGAATATCGCTTGCATATCACATAAGCAGCAGGTATAAAAATGAAAACGGCGTTGTTAATGTTATTACTCTTGGAGGTAATGTGGAGGGCATACTTTCTGCTAACATAAAGGAACAAAACGGCACAAGTTATCTTGATTTACCGCCGAATATTTCAGAGCAGCTTTTGAATAAAGTTCAAGAGGTGGTTGCTAAGGTAACGGAATCCGGTATAGAGCCTGTTATTTTAACATCACCAAAATCAAGACGACATTTTAAGATTTTTATAGACAGGTTTTTGCCAAAGGTTCCTGTAATTTCCTATTCTGAAATTGCTGAGGGGATAGAAGTTAGAAGTGTTGGTAGTATAGAACTATGATTGTAAAAACGTATAGAGCTAAAGATATGCGTGAAGCCTTGGATAAAATAAAAAAAGATTTAGGCGTCAATGCCGTTATTTTATCATCAAGAAAGGTGAAAACGGGCTCATTCTTTTCATTTTTTAGAAAGGAAGTCTTGGAAGTTACGGCTGCTCTTGACGAAAAACAGAATGATTATGTCGATACAACATTTAAAACTACTGCAAGGCGATATAAAACTAAATCGACAGAACAAAGTATTGCAAAAAAAAGTTCATTTAAATCTTCCGATATAGAAGATAGGATTAAAAAACTTGAAAAGATGATTGTAGAAAATAAGGATAACAGCATAGAAAAGGTCGTAGATGATATAAAATACGATTTAAATGATTTAAAAAACTCGTTGCGTTTTGTTGCTAAAAAATCGGATATTGATATCTCAAAGCTTCCGCTTGGTATGAGTCGCTATTTTCAATATATGTGCGATATTGGCATCAATAAAAAATATGCGTTTAAGATTTCGGTTGCATTGCATAGAAATCTCGATCAAAAACGAATATCAGATGAATCTTATGTAAAAGAATATCTATCTGTCGTTTTGTCTCAATTTTTTAAAACAAGCAAACCGGACAAAAAGCGCTTTGTTTTGGTTGGTCCGACAGGAGTTGGAAAAACTACCACAATTGCAAAACTTGCTGCCATACATAAACTGAAAATGAATAGGAGCGTAGGAATAATTACAACTGATACTTATAGAATCGGTGCTGTTGATCAGCTTTTAAGTTATGCAAAGATTATGGATATACCGGCTATCGTAAGCATAACAAGATCAGATTTTGAAGTAGCGCTGAAAGAATTTGAAAATATGGACAATGTTTTTATTGATACTGTGGGAAGAAGTCAAAACGATATTAAAAGGTTGGGCGAACTGTTTAGTATTTTTAAAAATTTTAACGATTTACACATTTCCTTGGTTCTTTCTATGAATACCAAAGAAAGTGATTGTTTTGATGTATATAACAGATTTTCAAATATACCCATAGATGATTTTATCTATACAAAGGTTGACGAAACAAGTACGCCAGGGACTATGCTGAATCTATCCGTAAAATTAAAAAAGCCTGTTTCGTATATTACATTTGGTCAGGATGTGCCGGATGATATTATGGTGGCTGAGTCATTAAAAATTTCTTCGTTAATTGTAAAAAAAGAGGTATAAAATGGCAGATCAGGCAGAAAAATTAAGAGATATGGTCGATAAGAAGAAAAAAGCAGATAAAACGCATAAGGTTATAGCCGTTACAAGCGGTAAGGGCGGTGTGGGTAAAACAAATATAGTTGTAAATATGGCGATGCTTTTAAGTGGCATAGGGAAAAAAGTTGTAGTTTTTGATGCGGATTTGGGTCTTGCAAATGTTGACATATTGTTGGGGATTAAGACCAAGTATTCGTTAATCGATGTCATAAAAAGTGGCAAGAAGATGAGCGAAATAATGATAAAGGTTAATGATAATCTAAGTATAATACCTGCTGGAAACGGCGTTGAGGATATTGCAAATATAAATGAGCCGAGTTTTAATAAAGTTAAAGACGAACTAAGAAGTGTTGTTAAAGATATAGATATTTTGCTTGTGGATACAGGAGCCGGAATATCCAGAAAGGTGACATTTTTTTTAAAAAGCTCAGAGGATATTATTGTTGTTGCAACGCCTGAGCCCACATCTATTGCCGATGCCTATGCTATGATAAAGATAATGTTTCTAAATTACAAAAAAGAAAATATTAAAATTTTTGTGAATATGGCAAAAAACGAGAATGAAGCCGTTTCTGTTTATGAAAATATCAATAAAATATGTAAAAATTTCTTAAAAAAAGAGTTTAAAAGCGCAGGATTTGCCTTGTATGATAAAAAATTGCCGCTTTGCGTGAGAGAGCAAAAAGCGATTTCAGAGATTGCGCCGGATGGGAAATTTTCAGTTTCTATGAAGAAAATGATAAATAATATTTTTAAAGAAAATGTAAAGATTTACGACAATCCGGTTAAAAGATTTTTCTCATCTATTTTTGGCGGATAGATATAAATAACAAGTATTGTCGGTACAAAACCGTTTAACATACAATAAAATTTAAGTTTTGTGTCTCTAAGTTATGCAAATGGTAACAGAAAAGATATGATTGTTGTCGATTTATAGTAAGAATTTAGGAAAAATTATCTTGACAGTCGGAAAAAGGAGTCAAAAATGTTTTTAGTCGCTTGGCTTACATTTAAAAATGTGTTTAAAGATAGGA
This sequence comes from Desulfurellales bacterium, assembly GCA_027064405.1. Lineage (GTDB taxonomy): Bacteria > Campylobacterota_A > Desulfurellia > Desulfurellales > Hippeaceae > JAMOPP01. Next base: position 1,549 of record JAMOPP010000190.1, on the reverse strand, counting down.
TAGCTTTGATTATATTGAGTATGGTGCTTTTGTATGTTTCCATTCCTGTTTTTAGTTCATTTTCTATGCGTCAGATTCAAGAAGTTTCGATTACAATGTCTTTGACGCTAAATTCATTTATACTTTTATTTCTTTCCATATTTGGCGCAACGGCAACGGTATGGCGTGATATAGAGAGAAAATTTGTATATACAATATTGTCCTATCCCATAAAAAGAAGTGATTATTTAATTGGAAGATTTTTGGGCTTTGCGCTTTTAATGTTTTTTGTTGCTACTGTTAATTTTATACTTTCTGTCATTTCCATACATCTTTGTGCAGGAATGTATAAGTCAAGACTTCCCATTATGTGGAACAGTATAGCGTTGTCGTTTGTTTTCTCCTATATGCAGTATATTCTGCTTATGGCTTTTGGCTTTTTGTTTGCGTCATTTTCAACATCATTTTTTATGCCGTTTTTTGCAACCATATCCGTATTTATAGCGGGTAATGCATCTCAGGGAATTTATGACTATATTCTACACTCATCAAAAGCACACTATTCTCTATTATCACAAACAGTAATAAAAATTATATACTATATAGTTCCTAACTTCTCATCTTTTGATTTAACAGCCTATGCGACATATGCACTCAAAATGAACTATAGTAATATAATATCAACTTTTATATATTTTGTTTTGTATTTTACCATTATAGTTAGCTTGACGAATATAATCTTCAGTAGGCGCAATTTAATATGAGATATGCATTGTTCTTAATTTCTCTAATTATTTTTATATTATTTGTTCCGCATTTTGAAAAAAGTATGCAAAACAGACCTGTGTATGCAAAATTGGGTTTTGTACCTCAGGGCAAATTTTACAAGGCGGTACTCGGCAATTTTAGGTGGTTTGAAGGTGAATATTACACATTCAAATCTATAATTTATTACGGCGGTAAAGTTAAAGATATAACATACAATCACGGCAGAAATGTTGAATACTACAATTTGTACAGAACAATTGAAACGGCTATCGTACTTAATCCCTACAATGAAGATGCATATTATTTTGCACAGGGGGCTTTTGTGTGGGGCGTAGGTCACGTAAAGGCGGTAAACGGACTGTTAAGATATGTTTATAAATATAGGCCGTGGGATTTTCAGATACCCTTCTTTTTGGGTTTTAACTACGCCTATTTTTTGCATAATTACAAAGAATCTGCAAAATATTTTAAGCAAGCTGCAGATTTGACGCATTCGCCACTTTTTACAAATCTTGCGGCAAGATATTTTTATAAAGGCGGTGAAGTAAAGTTGGGTATATCCTATCTTGAATATATGATTAAAAATACAGAAAACGAGTCGGTTAGAAATATTTATAAAATAAGGCTCAAGGCATTAATAGAGATTGAAAAGCTTTCAAAAGCCGTGTCAATATTTAAAGAGAAATATGGCAGGATACCCAAAAATTTAAATGAGCTTGTAATGAAAGGAATAATTGAAAGCATACCAAAAGACCCGTATGGCGGGGAATTTTATATAGACAAAAACGGCACAATAGAAACT
>JAMOPP010000189.1 GCA_027064405.1 Desulfurellales bacterium | reverse complement strand
AGGAAAAATTGCCGAACATTTGGTTGGGCAAAACTGAGTCTTAGTCTTTTTAAGTGTTTGTAAATTAGAATGGTTTTCATATCATAAAAATTGTCTAAATTTTCCAGCCCATATTTTGGATTATTATCCTCGTCTAAAATTTTTCTTTGCCTCAGCCCTTCCTGCATAAAAGCAAAAGAGTATAAAAGAAGGGCACGTTCTTTCATTTGTTTTTTAGTCATTGTTAGCTCCTTTCTTTATCATTTTATTCTCCTTCTAAATCAAACTTTCCCGAATTAAGAATGTCACAAACTCTCTGGGCGTCTTCCTCTGTTTTAAAATAAACTCCCAAATAACTCCATTCACGGTTACAGCAGTAATCATATTCACCTGTTTCTTCTTTTCTTAAAAGACAATAATTTTTTTCTTTTGGTGTAAATTCAAAACCCCTACTATCGGGGCATTCTTGGTCTCTCAGAGCCAAGAGTCTTGTATATCTTTTTATTTGTTTCAATGCCTTCTTGGCCGTTTCTCTGTCATCTCTATTAAAACCGTTTTCAATCGCAGAATCATAATTCAATAATTCTATTTCGTCCTCTATTTCAACAACCATATTATAATTCATTGGGTCAATTAAATATTTACATTCTTTTAATTTAATTTTTGGTTTTTTAGGTATTTCAAATTTAATTTTATCCCAGAACAGTGTTTGGTTTTTTGTCTGACGTTTTAATGTATGTGGATGCAGTCTGTAGCCTTCTAAATCATAATAACTACGACAAATATTCATATCATTATCAAAATATTTTACAATTATAAAATTTTCATTGACCTCACGTACTTCTACATCACCGTATTCGGAACTCCAAATATTATCTCCTATTTTTATTCCATCAAAATAAGCCATTCTATACTCCTTTTAAATTCTTTTTTCGATAATTTCATCTGATTAAGCACTTTAATCTAAAAGACCAAAATTATCGAGAGCCTCATACGCCGCTTCTAGTAGTCCATCATTGTCAAGTTTAACTGTTTCATCTGTACATACAGTTACAATGGACACTAAATTCGCTTTAATTGTATATTCAATTTCTTCTAATACGTCTTTTCCAAGAACCTTACCATTATATGCAGCTTCTGGAACATCAATATTTTTAATTTGAACATCTACCTCCCAGTCATCTCTTATATATTTTAATGGGCCTGAGAACACCACACTCATTCTGAAAGCTTTTTCATTATGAAATTTATCATCAAATACTAGTTGGTGAATATATACATTTGTTAAATCTATGTGTATCATTATCATCTCCTTTCAAAATGTTTCACGATGTTTCACGCCCTAAATCTCGGGCTTTCGTTGTATTTATACAATAAGTGTAAAAAACCATCAGGTTGTTTTCCTATCTATAGAGTTATATCTCTTGTTTATTTTTGTACAGTTCTTTATGTCAGGCGAAATTTTAGATAGTCTTTAGTGGCTACCCTTTATACCCCGTTTTTTCTATTTCATTTATTGCTTCTTGCAAAAATTCTGGGTGCCTAACTGCAAAACTTGCTACGTTAGATATAAAATCGTCCCATTTACCTGTTAAATAGGCATCATTAAATTGTCTATTATATCCTTTTTTCATTAATTCGTGGAATTTTAGTTTATCAACTCTGTTATAAAGAAATTTGTAAATGATTATAAAATCTTGTGCATTCATTTTTAACTCCTTCAAAATTTTTAGGGGTTGCAATGCAACCCTTATCCGTTTATTCTAAATCCTTGACATCCGATTGGCACTCCTCTGGTATCTCTCACAACTTTAGCTGGCGAGATTAGGTCATTTCTTTTGCCTTTCATTGCGTTCAGTACTACACTTGACACTATATAAAGCGTCCCCTCTTCCGGCTTTGGTAGTCCCACAGGCTCTGAGTATATATACTTTATTATAGGGGTGCCATTAAAAGTTGCAAGGATTTTTTCTGTATAAGTAACCTTTGCCGCTTGATTTGTAGCGGGATACCAATTCTTGCCAACGACATCATAAACGTCGTGGCTTGTTAAATTTATAATTTTATGCACATTCTTCATCTTCCTCTCCTTCACCGAAAAATTCTTTTAATTCTTCTTTTAAATTTATAATATCATCAGGACTTAAATTATATTTGTCCGTTTCTAGTGCTGTCAATACTTTTTCATAAGTATTGAGATTTTCAAGAGCATTTTTATACCCGTCAAGTTCATAATAAAAGTAACATCCAAAATAATCAGACCAAACATAGTCATTACATTCGTCATCTATAATTACATCATAGTCTGGCTGGTCTTCTCTATAAATGTCGTCTGTCCAAATATGTTGGTCTATTGTTTGTTTTAGGGCGTATTCAGAAATATACCCTCCCCCAAATGAGTATTGTTTTTGGTTATCAGATACGTATTCGTCTAAATAATCATCGTACCAGCAAGACCATTCATCTGTGTAGTCTTCTATATCTACGCACCAATAAGCGTCATCCTCATATAAATAGCAATCGTGATAGTCTGACCATCTATAATAGTTCCCTAAACAATTATCGCAAACGTATCTATCATAATTTTCTAAATACGTAATTTCTTCTTGATGAACTCTTTCTTCACAATAGTCACAAACAGTAAATTCTTCATCATCTAAACTGCCGTCAGTATTGGTCGCCGTTCCGATATAATCATCCGGCTCCCAGTTTAATAAATAATCTTCGCAGACCCATTTGAAAGTGTCGAGATATGGGAAATTAAAGAAATTTCTGAAATTTATGTCCTCTTTTGGCAGTACTTGCGCTTTGTCTTCAAAATAGTTTCCATCTGTGTCTATGAATTCATACGGGCAGTCATAGCTTTGATGGGCTTTAATGATATACCCGTTCTCTTTTGCCCATTTTTTGAATAAATTCTCAATTGCCGGCGTGGTTGAGTAAATTCTGTCCATAAATTTTTGAGTTTTATAATTTTTAAATTCAACTTCTTCCCATAAAAGAGCCCTTCCGAGTAATTCTCCCCCTACTTCATAGGTTAAGACTTTCAGTTTGTCACCAAACGCATTTTTTAACTCTTCATAATACTCTCCGTGCCCGCGCATACAAGAGTTTCCTATGCTTCCTTTGCAGGCGTGTGGCATATTGTAAACAGCTGGCACGTCTTCTTTTATTTTTAGGAAAGTGGTGTCTACTTTGTAATAAGAGTTCCAAAGACTAACCAGCCTTTCAATCTCGGCATCAGTGCGTCTAGGAAACAACGCCGAAAATAGCCTTCCTGTTTTAATTTTTCTGTTTTTCTCATCAGGGGCTGTAAAGTCTCCCAAATAGAAATCGCCTTCTTTGTTATTGTAGACAAAACCGAATAGACGATTATGTTTTCCTTTAGAGACTTTTGCCCACTTTTGTGGCTTTATAAAAAGAGCCTTCAGGTCTTTAACAATTGTATTTTCAACAACTAAATACGCCGAAAGTTTAGCTATGTCTGGATTTACCTCTAATTTTTCTACTATTCTAGTATAAGTTCCCGCCGTCATAAAAAGAATAATGCCTCCTGTTCTAAAATGGTCTCTTATGGTTACCCCGCCTAAAAAAGATAAAGGCATTTTTATTCTTGCTTTTTCGTATTTTTTGACTTTACTAATCATTTTTAACTCCTTCAATTTTTTAGGGTTGCAATGCAACTCTCTATTTTTCTTCATATAAATCTAAATAACACTCAGCGCAAATAAAACCATCTGCGAATTTATAGAGATTACATTCTGAACCACAGACTTCACAGAACACAGGCTCTAATGGGATATCTTCCCATTCATCATCATAAAGCCCGTCATCGTATTTGTAATTATAGCCAAGGTAGGGTTCAGGCTGCAAATCCACCTCAAACTCTTGCCCTTCGATGGCAAGCTCCTTGCAAGTCTCGAGTGTTCGTTCTGTCACAGAAAAGTCAACCCATTCTCTTTGAGAATGCTCGGAATTAAACCCTACCGATAAATTAATGCAAGGAATTTGCCAATGCTCGGCAAGGACTGCTACATCGGTTATAGAACCCCATTCCTCTTTATAACCGAATGTAGTGGCAATGTCAATGAGTGCAAGGCTGTCTGTGCCGTATGTGGCGCAGTCATAAGTACCACGTCGGTCTAAGCCTATAAAGGCATTGACCTGTTTAAATATAGGCAGGTTGCAATGCAACCTCGAACCTACGCAGCCTACTTCTTCGTCGTAGAAGAACGCAAAGACTGCGTTTTTATGGGTTTTCATAAGTTCCAACATAATCCAGACGCCGCAGCGGTCGTCTCCGCCCAGCACTGAAGCTTTGGCGCCCTGTTTCAGGGAAACAATAGCGTCCTTTATCTCAATTTCATCAAGTGTCGGGGGTTTGCAGCCGACTATGTCAAGGTGGCTTGAGAAAGTCGGGATTTTGACCTTTCCGTCAAAATTCTTTGGTGTAATTATTATAGCTTTTTGATATTTTTCAATTTTATAAAAATCGGGGGTTTCCGAAATTATATGATTTGCCAATTCTTCTTGAGAGAGTGTCAGCAATTGACAGAACTCTTGTAATTTTTCTTTATTGTAACTTTCAAACGCCTGAATTTTAGGCGTTTCTATTTTATGTATAAATTTTCCCATTTTTAACTCCTTTATTTTTCATTTAAAAATTTGGTCTATATCAGTTGTGCCGAAAACATTTAGCATTGCTTGTTCTCGGGCTCTTTTCTTTATTGTTTTGTCTTGTATTTTGTCTGCAACGATAAAAGCGATGATGTTCAAAAACGTGTAAATAGATATCAGTAAAATTTCGTGCATTGTTACCTCCTTTTGTCATCAGTTTGGGGGTTGCTTTGCAACCCCTTTTAACTCAGCATCAACAGAATGTCAGCGAGCGCCAAAAAGGCACCCAAAAAAATTGAAACTACTGCTAAAGTTTGAGAAAAAGTTTCCATTTTATCCCTCCTTCAATTATTTGCTTGCACGATTTTAAAATAGCTGTCATCTTCTAAAACCAGTTCATCTTCGTCATAATTGAAGATGAACTCTTTATCGTATTGCTCACGTTTTTCTTCCAAAAATGCAACTGCATTTTGATATGAAGTAAAACACCATGCTTGTTTTATCTCACCAAATTCGTCCACAAAAAATACTATCCATTTCATTTTTAACTCCTTTGTTTTATTTTCAAAACCATCTATTGTCAAGTTCTGCCTCTTTGTAGCATATTACAAAAACACTGATTATTATTGGGATTGTCATCACTAATAAATCCATCTTTCTTCCTTTTGTAAAATTTTGCCCAAAAATTTTCAGGCTTTTTCAGTTTGTTAGGTTGCATTGCAACCCCTTTTTGGGGGTTTTCAATCTTTGGCAGACGCCCGGAATTTGGGCGGTGCCAAAAGTTATAGATTGTTTCTGTGAGGTTTGTTATGCTTTTTAGTTTTGTGTCGGGCTTTGGGGGTTGCATTGCAACCTTTGCCAAAAATTGACAAAATTTGCCATTGAGTGTTGGCGGAATGTCAAGGGGTGACAGGGATTGTCAGCTGAGTGTCAAGGGTTGCATTGCAACCCTGCCTTCCCAGAATTTAGGGGTTGCCGGAAGTTACAACTCTTGACATCCCCTTGACATCCCCTTGACA
>JAMOPP010000188.1 GCA_027064405.1 Desulfurellales bacterium | reverse complement strand
AAGAATCCCAAAGCAAATGCTTTATCACACTTGAAGCATGGCTTTTTCCTGTGCCGTATCTGCCAACCAACCATATTGATAACTTATCTTTTGCTTGTGTAGAACTAACCGACAATAAAGTCTTGTTTAATATATCATAAAACTTATCGTTTGGAATAAATTGTTTCCAATAATCTCCTGTTTCATTTTCTATGTTAAAAACAGGTTGAAAATAATCTTGTAAGCCAATAATTTCTGAAAACTTCATACTTATTTCCTTTATCCAATTAATAATTTGATTGCTTCAAACGGTGTAACATCATTTCTCAAATTGATAGTATCCAAATCTGCTACAATAGCAACATCTACTAATCTGTTCTGATTTTCTTGTAACCCACGAAGTTTATTCTCCAAAACAGATTTAGATATTCCAAAAATTTTATATGGTCCTCCTAAAATATCCTTCGAATATAGTTCCGAAATAGTAAAACTATATCTGCTTGTTTTGTCTGCATATTTATATAAGGAGTAAAGAATAGATGCCGAATTTATATTATTTGAGCCTTTTTTATACACAATCCTTTTATTCCCAACTTTTTCAATTGTTGCTATATGTTGCAAAGATTCTGCACTTGCTTGTTCTATCGTATTAAATAATGACTGCAAAGCATTTGATAATGTTCTTGGCGAACTTTCCGGGAATGAATCTTTCAGTACATTCAACATATCTTTTTTATTAATTTTAATATTCCATTCAATATTATTAAAAAACCAATTGATAATGACAGAATTATAATAAAGGTTTACTAATATTACTTCCCAAGTTAAATCCATACTCCCTTTATTAACCAATATATCACATAACTCCGTAGGCTTTTTTTCTTTTTGCATTAACAACTCTGCATCTCTCAGCCAATTAACCATAGAAGGCACTTGCTTTGTCCCTAATTGATTGTCAATTTCAAACCAATTATTACTGTTTTTCAGAAATGATCTTAGCCATTTTTCTCTTAAGCCAAATGAGGAATACTTATCTATTCCTGATGATTTCTTTCTATTCATATTTTTTCCTCCTTCTGAAGTATGTTTTGATTTTGCAACTAAACAGCCTTTATCTGTAAATGTTAAACAATTGCTACAATGTGTGCATAAATCAGTATTAACTTGAACTTTAGGTGAAATTATTAATGCCCCTGTCGGACATTCAACCTGACAAGCTTCACAATGTACACAATATGTGGTTTTATATAATACTCTTTTAATTTTGCTTATTAGTATTGGATTTTGTTCAATATTTTTTATTCGAAAAATTTTTTTTTCATTCTCTTTATTTATTTCAAATTTGTAATAATCATTTTTGATTTTTAATTCACCAATATTTTTGTCCTTGTCAAATATTGTATCGCCAACTACTTTTAACCATTCCAGCAGAACTTCTTTTGGTTCTGTTAAAGAAGCTAAAAAATCCGGATTGTTTTTTATAAAATCGACCCTTGATGTTTCCTTTACTAATCCTTTTCCACCAGCTCTTTTTTTCCAATTTCCTGATTTGATATATACTTCTTTATCTTTAATTCCTTGCTGCTCCACTTGCTTTTCTATTAAAGATAAATACTTGCTTGTTATTTCAGGATATGTTTTATGGATAATATTCTCTGACCAACCGGTTGAAAATGGACAAACAGAACAACCTACTCTCGTAAGACCATTTCTATAACTTTGATTTATCGGCAGTTTTCTTGAAAATAAATATAACCAAATCTCTGTTATATTCCAATCCAATACAGGTCGGACATTCGTAACTAAAATATGTTTAACTCCTTTACCTATTCTTTTATAAGTTGCTCGTTTATTACTTTCCTCTCTGCGAACTCCTTCAAAAACCAAAACTCTGGGATTGTTTTTACCTTTATGTAGTTTCTGTAATAGCCGGTTAAATGGAACTGTTTTTGTTACAGTACAACACCATCTATGAAACCGACTTGGCGGACCAAATTCTTTCCAATAATCTTCCGTTGAAGTTTCATTTTTTTCAATATGAAATTTGAGTTCAGGATACTTTTTTTTATAAAGCGATTTTGTTTCTTCAAATATTTCAATTGAAGATGGTAATTCCATATCAGTATCTGAATAGATAACTTGATAATATTCAGCCGGTATCACTCTGCTTACTAAGTCCAAAACAACTTGTGAATCCTTGCCTCCACTAAATGAAGCAACAAAAAAATCAATTTTATTCCTTTGAGTTTTAATTTGAGTTCCAAAAATCTTATTTCTTAGAGTCGCTATGTTTGGACGATAAACCTTAAAAGTTTTTTCAATAAAATCTAAAGCCTCGTTTTCCAATATAAATAAAGCTTCTTTATTATTATGAACAACTGATTCTGTATTTATAGGTTGTAAAGTTAAATTTTCTCCTTCTGGTGTTAGTATTATCTCAGGATCATCGTAAATATTACCTCCTCTGACTTTTGCAACTTCAAGTCCGTAATAAAAATATTTTCTTTCTATTGCCCACAACAAAGGCTTCTCTGATTTTGGATATTTCCAAAATTTATCAAACCCAAGCAAATCCAGTTCTTCATGAAACACAGGTCTTGGGTTATTTTTAAATCCAAACTGCATTGAGTATTTTAGCTTAACGCTGTTATTTTCCTTGTCCCATGAAACTTTATACATGTTTTATCTCATTTTCTTTATTTAATTCCATTCAGTTATGTAATAATTAAATGTTGCTTTGCACATACTGTTTTATATGCTTAAAAGTTTTATCTGTCAACCTTGTATGTACATTATTGGCCATATAGCCACGAACATACTTACCACCCACATCAATTACAAGGAGAAGAAAAAAGAATGTCAATCACAATCCAAATGTGCATTGATACGCATACTTGAAATGCGCCACTTCTTTAAACATTTTATATCTTAAGTAATAATAGGCTCTAAGATGCACATCAATAATAGAGATAGAATACTTAAGATTGCATATGGTGTTACAAAAAATATTAAATAAAACACGACAAATTATTGCAACATATTTTTTAAAGAAGTAGCGTTGTTATAGGCTCGAAAAATGAAATTATCAGCAAATCTATAATCATGGTAATCAAAAACGGAAATACTGTTTTTGAAAGTTTTACTATGCTGCTCTCTGATATGGCAGATGAAACGATTAGGCATATTCCAAGGGGCGGCGTAAGCATTCCTATGGCAAGATTTGTAACAATCATAACGCCACTTGTTATCGGATTTATGCCAACATGTGATAGAATCGGTGCAACAACAGGGACAAACAAAATCAAAGACGCTGTTGTTTCAATAAATGTTCCCATAATGAGCAAAAATAGATTGATAATTAGAATTAGCATAATTTTATTATGGGAGAAAGCCAAAAAGGTTTTTTCTAAAATTACTTGAATGTTGTTCATGGAAAGATACCAGGAAAATACGGTTGCAACTGCTATTATTATTAAAATGACGGAGCTTGTTATAACACTGTTTAATGCAGATTTATATAGATTTTTAATATTAATTTCTTTATAAACAAAAATACCAACAATTAAAGAATAAAGCACGGCACATGCTGCTGATTCTGTTGCCGTAAAAATACCGCCTAATATGCCTCCTATTACTATGGTAGGTGTCCCAAGTGCCCAAATAGAATCTTTAAGGGCATCTGTAAACTCTTTAAATTCGAATCTTTTTCTCAAGTTACGGTTGCTATCTGAAAAAATAGCGGCAACAACAGAAAGCGATATTCCTATTAAAATACCCGGAAGGATACCTGCAATAAAGAGTTTCCCTATGGATAAGCCGGTTATAAACCCGTATATAATCATTGGAATACTTGGTGGTATTATAACTCCTATAGAGCCACCGCTTGCAACCACACTTGCGGCAAAGTCTTTATTATAACCGCGCTTTATCATAGAAGGAATGAGTATAGAGCCAATTGCGGCTGTATCCGCAGCAGCAGAGCCACTAACACCTGCAAACAACATACTTGATAAAATAGCCGATATGGCAAGACCGCCTCTTAGATGTCCTACCATAGCTTCTGCAAGTCTAACTATTCTTTTTGATAAACCGCCATGATCCATTAAATTTCCTGCAAGCATAAATAGTGGAACGGCCAGAAGCATATAGGAGTTGATGCCGCTAAACATCCTTTGGTCTATCATATATAGCGGAAGGTTTGATTTTAGGAATGCCACGATTGTTGCAAGACCTATGGATAGAGATATGGGAAATGATAAAAGAATCAGGATTATTAAGACTGCAAGCAGAAGAATCATTTTTCACCCGTAACTATATTTATTATCTCGTTCAGTGTGTGGAGAATCCATATAAGTGCGCTTATGGGGACAGCAGAAAAGAAGTATGCATAGGGTATTTCCAATGTTGCAGTTGTTTGAAACATAAAATTTGGTATAAGTTTTAGGCTTTCCAAAAAGACAAGAACCCAAAATAGGCAAAAGGATAACTCTATGATAAAGTTTAATATTTTTTTATTCTTTTCAGAGAGCTTTTTGCTAAATATGTCTATTTTTACATGAGCCTTATGCTTATAGGCCACAGTGGAGCCCAAAAACGATATAAAAACAAGCAGGATTGTTGATACTTCGCCAGACCAATATATGGAATTATTTAAAACATACCTGTAAAAAACAGCAACTACCATCAAGGCAGATAGAATTAAAAGAAGCGATACGACAACAAACTCTATAATTTTATTTATCGTATCGCTTACAAGGGATAAAATCCTTGATAGAACCTTCATCTATTGATTCTGGATTAAAATCTCATCCAAATATTTTCTTGCTATTCCTTTAACTCTGTTTTTTAGTGGAGTTACCTTTGCTCTAAAAGACGCTATATTCGGGTGTTCATCTATAATCATACCCTTCTTTTTGAGCTCTTTTAAGAAAAATGTTGCCTGCTTTCTGTTTAGGTTTCTTTCATATATCGAAGCTTCTTTTGTAGCATCGAACATCATCTTTTGGTATTTTTTGGGCAATGAGTCGTAGAATTTTTTGCTTCCTACGAATACCAAAGACGAATATACATGTCTTGTTAATGATAGATACTTTTGCACCTCATAAAGTTTATATTGATAAATGACAGCGAGAGGATTTTCCTGTCCGTCTATAACATGTTGGGAAAGCTGGGTATAAATAGGCCATGGCATTGGTGTAGGATTTGCGCCGAGTGCCCTCCAAATAGCAATCTGCAACTGGCTTTTCATAACCCTTATTTTCAGTCCTTTTACATCTTTAACCGTATGAACAGGCTTTACAGAGTTTGTTAGGTTTCTGAATCCGTTTTCCAAGAAGTGATAGCCAATAAGATTAGCTTTTGTAAATTGATTAAGGATACCTTTTCCTATTTTACCGTCAAGAGTCTTGTCAACCTGCCTGTAGTTTGAAAAGATGAACGGAAACTCTATAGCTTTAATTGCTGGAACGAATTTATCAATCGGTCCAGCCGTGATAACACCCATTTGCAAAGCGCCCATCTGCAGTTGTTGCAAAATACTTGTTTCATTGCCCACAGAACCTGAGTGATGAATGATGACTTTGATTTGACCGTTGCTTTGTTTTTCCACAATCTGTTTAAACTTGAAAGCAGCTTTGTAATGAAATGTTTTAGGGGTTGTGACTATCCCAAGATTAATAGTGTAGGTTTTTGAAAAGGCCGTGTTGCTAAAAATAAACAGCACAAAAATAGCGAACCAAACAACTTTTTTCATAGATTCCTCCCTGTAAAGATAGTTTCGAAAATATAGAATACTAAATCAACTAAGTCAAGAAAAGAATATTAATAGACATTATAAATAACAGAGAAAAAAGGAGAAACAAAAACTAAACAATCACACTTCTTGCCTTGATAAAATGTTCTTTTTATG
>JAMOPP010000187.1 GCA_027064405.1 Desulfurellales bacterium | reverse complement strand
CTATTACTTTCATTCTACATCTAATCTTTTGAACAACTTCTTGTTAAAGTCAATCAAAAATCTCCATGTTAGAGTTCTTTAACTTCTTTGACTTTTTAGATTAACTTTATTTTTGATAAATGATACCCAATCCTGTTCACAATAATAACAAGAAGACAATACCGCATATCTAAACATATTAACCTATTCTTAAAAGGTTAGTTAGTCGTAATTAATGTTTGGGGATTTTAAAAGGTCTTTTTCTAGAGAGTTTATGAAGTGTTCCCCTCAAATTGGACCAGTGATAAAATTCATAAAAATTCAGAAGGAGGGGAACAATAAGGAATAAATACACAGCCACCTTCAAAGCCAGGATAGCCATTGAAGCCATCAAAGGAGAAAAAACCATAAGTGAAATAGCTTCAGAGTATGGAATTCATCCCCAACAAGTAAGAACTTGGAAAAGAGAATTTTTAAAAAGAGCTTATCTTGTCTTTGAAAAACACAAAGAAACAAAAAAATTAGAAAAAGAACTAGACACATCATTATCCACCTTATATTACAGATTTAAAAGAGTAGATACTCAAAGACTTAGGTCTATGGTAACTATTCTAGCGATACTTATAGAGCGTAAGTTAGGAAGAATAAAAAGGGAATATACGTTTTGCGATGGGACTGGATTTGGTTTTGAGAAGAAGGTTGGGTTAAGCATGTAAAAGTTGAACTTCTTGTTGGAGGGACATCAGCAGGAGATTATGTTATTGGGATTAATGTAGGTCCTCCGAAGATAAAAAGTGAAATTAAGAAATTCGTTTCTGAAATTTATAATAAAAAACGATCAATTTATAGTCAGAGATCAATTTATAGTCAGAGGTATCGTATTGAGCAGGTTATAGGTAAGATAAAAAAACAGCTATAGAGATAAAGAAAAAGCTAAATCATATGATATGGCGGTAAAAAGTGTAATAGCTAAAGTGATTTTATTTAACTTATTGCAGTAGTGTAAAAAAATTTGTGTAAATTTTTTATAGAAAAAATGGGCATCATCCTTTAGGGTGAGGTGAAAGGAAAAATAAGCTAAAAACCCATAAAGGAGGATGCCCCATGTCAATATTCGAATGCAAGGTTAGTTTGCCTGAAATTAAGGATTTTATCAAGGAGTTAGTTTTAGTTCCTGAGAATATTTTTAAGTTGATAAGAATGGACTGGTGCTTTGTCATCCTTGAAAGTTTATATTCTAGGAACCTTAACTCGACTTTTTTCCCTTTAGGTAATTCTTCTCTATGGAAGACCCCAAATTTAGCTTTGAGGCTTGATAAAGCACTAGACAATAGAACTTCTTCTTAAATCCTAAATATTTTTCGAACAGGCTCTAAAATTGTTGACGCAACCATAAAAATAGTTAAAAAATGCTAAAAATAGAATTGTTCCTAACAACACTGCTGCTAAATTTATACATTATACTAACTAATCAAAAAAGAGTTTGATTATGTTAGAGAAAGACATTGAAAATTTAATCGCAGCTTATCCTGAGGAGTTTTTTCCGGGAGAAGGATTTAAATTAATATCCCAACAATGTTTTATTGAAGGTAAAAGAATAGATATCCTTTTTGAGGACAAATTTGGCAGAAAAATTATAGTAGAGGTAAAACGTGGCATTCTCACAAGAGAAGCCACTGGTCAAATTGCCGAGTATTATGGTCTATTAAAAGAAAAAGAGAAAGATAATTTTTTTGAATTAATATTATGCGCAAATGTTATACCCAAGGAAAGAAGATTATTTTTAGAAAATATAGGAATATCTTGCAAAGAAGTAAGTATTGCTTTTTTATCAGAAATAGCAAAAAAATATGATTATACTTTCTTAGATGATCGCCCATCATTTGAAAATGATCTTACAACAATTCAAAGTTCATTAGGCTTAGAAGCTGAACAAGATGACTCTGATATCTCTGTATGGATTTTTCAAGCTAATCCTCAAAAATATGACATTTTAAACGCATTATCAGATAAAAATCTTGGAAATCGCATTCATTGGGTCGTAAATCAATATAGAAAAAAAATTAAAAAGGGTCATCTTGGGTTTATATGGATGTCTGGAGCTGAGGCAGGTATATATGCCCTGGCAAGGATTGAAACAAATCCATCTTTAATGAAGGAATTTCTAGCAGAAAAAAAATATTGGTTAGAGCCTATTGAGAAAGAAGAAAAAATACGAGTTGAGATGACTATTTTAAGAAAATTTATTAACAGACCAATTTTAAAGAAAAAATTACTTTCAATACCCGGATTAAAAAATTTATCTATTATTAGACGACCACAGGGAACAAATTTTCCTGTAACAAATAAGGAATGGAAAATAATTTCACAATTGTTTTAAAGCACAACAAACTAGAGCAGACTGTCAACTCATTATGCCCTTCAGCTTATTCTTGGTATCTGGTAACTTTAAATGTTATACCAATTGCTCCACAACAAAGTCATATCAAAAAGAAAAGTAAAAAAGTAAAATCTGAAATATTTGCATGATACAATATGTCTCTTTCATAAGCAATTGGTCTAAGGTAAAGTAAATTTCCCGAGGTCCTTTAATTTCCTCACACCAATCATTATTAAGTAGGCAAAAAGTTAGAATAAAGAAGTTAACTGAATATCTAAAAAATTAATCTAAAAATAGGGTAGGGAAATTTTGAAATCCCTGATATGTGGGGATTTTTGGTTGACTTTAATATTAAACAAAGTTGCATTAATACACCAACACTACATTTCAAGTTTTTTGTACGATCAATGATTTCAGGATGTTACAAATTTCTTTCCATTCATCAAGTAGTTGAATATAGTTCTTATAGCCATCAGCGATTGCCTTAATGAAGGGCTGAGGTGCTATGTTTTTTAGACAAAAGGTGGTGTTCCAATTTGGATCGGCATCCATTAAGCTACATTTTTCTACGTCAAGTATATCGGCTTTGAGCTTCTGAAGGAATTGCTCAGCATTTTGCTTTGCTATCTTCAATGTTTTGCCGTTTCTCAAAGTGTTAAGACAAACTGCCCCTATAATCCCACGATAATATTCAATAGACTTTTTTGGTTTACCCACTGCATCGAATCGCTGTACCGGATAGTCAGGTAACATGCGACTCTTTGTTTTTGTCTCGGGCAGCACCTGGTAGATTCCGTCGTCTGACGCCCAAACAAGCGTTAATCCATCTCCAGGGGGAAAACATATGGCAGGCGTCCCCGGACTCTTTAAAGTAAGCATCGCTCCACCGGTAATTTGAGCATATACGTCTATACCAGTGTATTTTTTTACAAGTTCGGCATGAAAATTTTCTTTTCCTTCTTTTACAAATATATTTCGTAACGCTAGCCGATCAGCATATCGCCGTGAGACCACAGTGTTGATCTGTCCATCAATAATACTCTCATGTTCGGCCATCAGATCCACAAATGGTTTACCTTTTGGAGGTATTGTCCCAGGATCAATTCGAACAAGATAATCGCAGTCGTGCGAGTATGCGAGAAGGAGCAATCTATTGACAACACTACCGTAATTGAACTCTGAAAAAAACGGCTTAGACTTGAATCTTTTTTCTTTTTGGAGAGTCTGGAGGAGTATGGCATCGATATCTGATGTCCACTGAACAAGTTTCTTTTTCGGAATAAAACACCTCAAAACCTCCTTAACTTTAGTGGGTGAAAGATCCCAAGCTCCAGGTAGAGGAGAATTTCTATTACAAAAGTTACTTACTCCAAGAATACAATCGTACTTATTATCTGAAGTTACATATTTCCACCATTGTTGGATTGTGTAGATGGCACCAGGAAAGTTTGATCCAATGAAATCGATTCCCAAAAGAATCTTTTTTTTCATCATGCTACCTTTTACTATGGCTTTGTTGCCAATTTTTCAATGTTCAATAATTGTGCAGGAACAAAGGAATTAAATTCCCATCTGGGTAATTCTCTCTTTCTCTGTTTATATTCTTCCAAAAGTTGTTTAAAGTCATTTGGAGAATCTATTTCAAATAAACACTTTATTTTTTCAAAATATCGTTTAGATTCAGCTCTTGCAAATATTTCAAATGGACCTGGAAAATGACCGATATATAGTAGAATCTCTGGCCACCACCTATCAGACAGCCCTTCGCTATAAAGTTCCGCCCTAATAAAAAGAACAAAATCTGCTTGCATTAAGTATCTAAAGTCTATTCCTGTTGTCTGGCACCTTTCCTTAAGTAAATTGGCTCTTAGGGATAAATGACGGAGATTTAACCTGCTGTTTCTGCATCTTAAAGATTCCATATATTGGCTGAAAATAGTAAATGATACCATAACATTACATCCATAATCAGAGTTACCAGGTACATAGTATCTTTGGCTTAAAAGCATTGCTGCTTGTTGAAATCGTTCTAATTTAATGAGGATTGCTACCGCATATAAAAATAGTTCGTGAATAATGAATTTGAAATTATCAAAATCCCACTCTTGGTAAGTGGTTATGCCTTCTGGCCTAAACATATACGGGATTAGAGATTCAAAAAATCTATGAAGACGTTCAATAAACTCTTCTCTTGAATCATATCTTGCTATGGTTATCTTGCTATGGTTAATAAAAGTTGAATAAACTCATTCCTATAAGGTAGAAATGCTTCGATATTTTTTATAACAGCTTCATCAAATTCGCCTTCATAATCTTTAATTCTAAATTTTTCTAAATTCTTGGTAAAAGTTTCAAGATATTCATCTAAGGCTCCATAGGAATACGATTTCCCATTTTTAATTGCATCAATTGCCCTTCTAAAACTAACTGTAGTTCCTAAAGATATTTGTTCACTTTCAGACAAAAAAGAAGGAGGATTTCCCAGTTCAGGTTTTTTATAGAGAGGTTTATCGTAAATCCATCTTAATAATCTCTCAAAATTCTCAGTATAGCTATCAGGCTCGCTTAAATCTATATAAATTCTAGATTTATAATATATTGGTAAATAAGGCTTCCCATTTTCATCCTTTTCAGCAATCACCACAACGAACTTATTCTGTTCAACCTTATCATATATTTCCTTTGAAATTATTTGTGTTTCAGTCCCTACCCCTCCTTTTCTACTATCTGCTTTTTGAGTATAAACACGGTCAGATACAATAATAACTTTTTTTATTTTTGGATCAGTTACCATTTTTTCCATAAAAGCAATTGCATCATGTCCTTCCTTTAAATCCCATTTATCTAAAATTACATCCACACCATTTTGTCTTAATTCCGTAGCAAGATTAATAACCCATTGTTCATACTGAGGGTTACTCCAACTATATGAAATAAAAACTTTTGGATTTTTTATTTCAAGCACCTCCTGTACCCCCTGAGTATTTTACTTGAGGTTTCGCGGGTATGCGAAACCCGGAGCAGAACAAAAGGTTTAAGGGTGCGACAGCAGGCCACATACCCTAAAATCAAATTATTTTTCACCGAGAATTGCTGGTATATTTAACCTATCCTTGAGTGATTCAATAAATTTGTTTATTCGTTCTAGGTCGTTGCCTCCGAACCAACTAACAAAGTATTTTTTACCATCTGAAAAAATATCAACACCTGAAATGTCCTTGTAATCGAGTGGTACAGGGTATCGTCCATACCATATGGCACTCCGAGTTAGGCGACGAAGTAAGTCTTCTTCTTCCCTAGAGATATTAAGATTGGCTTATCTTGCCAACTCCACTAAGTCGTGACTTTGAAGCTCCTTTGGGAATCTCAGAGTTTCACTAAATTCTCTTTTATATTCAAACGATTTTTCCCTAATTATTGCAGCCTTTAGAAGGTTCTCAACTGCATAAGCGATAAGCATAAAGTATGTGCTTTGATAGTAATCAGGCAGCAGTTCATTACTTTCGCCATCCAAATTAGTCCTATAATTGCTCCACAGTCGTACCACCTCTG
>JAMOPP010000186.1 GCA_027064405.1 Desulfurellales bacterium | reverse complement strand
AGATGAGATTTTATTTGTTACTCCAAGCGACCATTTAATAAAAAATGAAGAAAAATACAAAGAAGCGGTGCTTAAAGCAAAAGAATTAGCAAAAGAGGGATATTTAGTAACTTTTGGAATCACTCCTACTCATCCAAATACAGGGTATGGGTATATAGAGTGTGTAGTGAGTAGTGAGCAGTTAGTAGCAGATGTTACAAAATTTCACGAAAAACCAGATATAAATACAGCAAAAGAATATTTACAACAAAATACTACCAACTACCCACTACCCACTACTAACTATCTATGGAATTCCGGCATGTTTATGTTTAAAGCGGGAGTATATCTTGAAGACTTAAAAAAACATTCTCCCGAAATTTACGAAAAGTGCGAAAAAGCATATAACAAATCAAAAAATACTATCCACCACTCACCACCCACTACTAACTTCTTAAGATTAACCAATATGCAAGACATTCCAAACATAAGTATTGACTATGCCGTAATGGAAAAAAGCGACAAAATAAAAGTAATTAAAGCAGAGTTTGATTGGAATGATGTAGGAAGTTTTGATAGCCTTGTTGAAGAAGTGATAGTGGATAGTGGTGGTGATAATGGAAGTAAGAATAATAAAGCAGAAAAGATAGAAATAGACAGCAAAAATAATTTTTACTTTAGCGATAAAGATAAACTCATAGCAACTATAGGCCTTGAAGATTTCATTGTGATTGACACAAATGATGCATTGCTTATCAGTAAAAAAGGCCAAACTCAAAAGGTCAAAGAGATAGTCAATCAACTAAAAACTACCCACTACTCACTACTAACTACTCATTCAACTGTTCATCGTCCTTGGGGAACCTACGAAGTCTTAGTTGAAGGCAAAGGATACAAGATAAAAAGAATAGTAGTAAATCCGGGCAAAAGACTATCTCTACAAAAACACTTCCACAGAAACGAGCACTGGATAGTGGTTTCAGGAACGGCAGAAGTAACAGTTAAAGATAAAACATTCCTTTTAAGACCAAACGAGTCAACTTATATAAAGATGGGCGAACTACACAGACTTGCAAACCCTGGAAAAATTCCTGTTATCCTGATAGAAGCTCAGGTTGGTGAGTATGTGGAAGAAGATGATATAGAGAGAGTTGATAATTATAAATGTTTTTAAATTAAGGGATAAGATGTAAATGTGCGGAATAGTGGGATGTATAGGCGTAAGCGAGCCTCAGAAATATTTAATTGAAGGGCTTAAGGAGCTTGAATACAGGGGATATGACAGTGCGGGTGTGGCAATAATTGACAATAAAGAGTTAAAAATAATAAAGGCGGTGGGTAAACTTAAAAACCTTGAAAGAAAGCTTGATCAGATAAAATTTGAAAACCCGAAACTCGGAATCGGACATACCAGATGGGCAACTCACGGAAAACCCACTGAAATAAACGCACATCCCCACACAGGACAGTTCAGTGCGGTGGTTCATAACGGAATTATTGAAAATTATCAGGAAATTAAAAAGTTTTTAAAAGAAAAAAATATTAACTTTGTATCTCAAACGGATACGGAGGTGATTGTTAAACTGTTTGAATACTATTGTAACGGCGATCCTTTTGAAGCGTTTAAAAAGACAATTGAAAAAATAGAGGGTGCCTATGCAATACTTCTTATTACCAAAAAAGATCCGAATAAAATATTTTTTGCAAAAAAAGGCTCACCCCTAATAGTTGCCAAAAACTCTAAAGGAATATATTTTGCATCTTCGGACGCTCCTTTGATAGGATATGCCGCGCAGGCTCATTATTTAGAGGACGGTGAATACGGGTATGTCAGTGAAAATGAAATACATATATGTAAAAAGAATTTAATCATTTCTCCTGAATTTAAAGATTTGCCAAGCGACAAAGAGTCTGCCAAAAAGCAGGGATTTCGATTTTATATGGAAAAAGAGATATATGAGCAGTTTAATGTTTTAAAAGAAACGACACTCGGTAGAAATACTAAAGAGGGAATAAAATTTGACGAAGTTGATAAAGATTTTTTTGAAGGAATTAACAGTATAATAATCAGTGCATGCGGAACTAGTTATCATGCGGGGCTAGTTGGCAAATACCTTATTGAAAAAGACGCAAAAATAAGAGTGGATGTGGAGGTTGCAAGCGAGCTTAGATACAGAAAACCGCTTTTGAGTAAAGATACGCTGTTTATCGTTATTTCCCAGTCCGGTGAAACGGCCGATACGCTTGAAACTCTTAAAATGGCAAAAAAAGCCGGGCTTAAAACATTAGCGCTTTGTAATGTAGACAACTCTTCAATAGTAAGGGAAGCGGATAAAACGATACTCCTAAGAGCCGGTATAGAAAAAGGAGTGGCTTCTACAAAAGCGTTTGCCACGCAGGTTATGACCCTTTGGATGCTAAGTAATTATCTGTCCGGAAAAAACGAGTTTAGCGCCATAAACGAAGCGATAAATGCTACGAAAGTTGACAGTGCCTTACACGAAAAAATCAAAAGACTCTCAAAAAGATACCTTCACGGACACGGGTTTTTCTTTATAGGCAGGGATATATTTTATCCTTTGGCTCTTGAAGGAGCTTTGAAACTTAAAGAAATAAGCTATATTCACGCAGAAGGTTATCCTGCCGGGGAAATGAAACACGGTCCTATTGCATTAGCTGATCCTGAACTTTTTGTTGTAGCGCTGTTGAGTAAAAACATACTTTACGAAAAAACAAAATCAAATATAGAAGAACTTGTGGCAAGGGATGCAACTGTTTTAACAATTTCAAGTAAAAATATTGACATGACTGATGATTTTGTTAAAATTAAAAATAATAATCATCCAATGATTGAATTTTTTGAAATGATGGTAATTACACAACTTTTAGCATTGGAGGTTGCTGTGAGGTTGGGCAATGATGTGGATATGCCTAGAAACTTGGCTAAATCGGTGACCGTTGAATAAGAATAAATATAAACATATGAAAGGAATAAAATGAAAAAAATAGCAATAATAGGTTTGGGTTATGTAGGATTGCCACTTGCAGTTGCATTTGCAAAGAAATATGAGGTAATAGGATTTGATATAACAGACTTGAGAATTAAAGAGCTTAAAAAAGTATATGATAGAACATTAGAAGTAAGCGAAGAAGAGTTAAAAGAAGCAATAAATAATGGACTTCAATTTACAAATGAATTAAATGATATAGAAAACTCAAATGTTTATATTGTTACAGTTCCAACCCCTATAGATAAACATAAGAATCCTGATTTAACACCTCTTAGAAAAGCCAGTGAGAGTGTAGGGAAAGTACTTAAAAAAGGTGATATAGTTATATATGAATCAACAGTATATCCCGGATGTACTGAAGAGGTGTGTGTGCCGATTTTAGAAAATGTTTCGGGATTGAAGTTTAACAAAGATTTTTATGTAGGATATTCTCCAGAGAGAATAAACCCGGGAGATAAAAAACATACGGTGACTAAAATACTAAAAGTTACATCCGGAAGTACTCCTGAAATTGCAAAAGAGATAGATGAACTTTATGCAAGTATGATAGAAGCGGGAACTCACTTAGCACCATCAATTAAAGTGGCAGAAGCCGCAAAAGTAATAGAAAACACCCAAAGGGATATAAACATAGCGTTTGTAAACGAGCTTGCACTTATATTTGATAAATTAAATATAGATACCAAAGATGTATTAGAAGCCGCAGGGACAAAATGGAACTTTTTAAAATTTACCCCCGGACTTGTAGGAGGACACTGTATAGGAGTAGATCCTAACTATCTTGCATATAAAGCAAAAGAGGTAGGGTATCATCCAGAGATTATATTAGCTGGAAGAAGAACAAACGATTCAATGGGAATATTTGTAGCAAATAAACTTATAAAGCTTATGATACAAAAAGGGCATACGATAAAAGGAAGTAAAGTATTAGTGCTTGGGATAACTTTTAAAGAAAACTGTCCGGATATAAGAAACAGCAGGGTGATAGATGTAATAAGAGAACTTGAAGAGTTTGGAGTAAATGTAGACGTATATGACCCTTGGGCGGATAGGGATGAAGTAAAAAGGGAGAGCGGAATTGAAATAATGGAGTATGGAGAATTGAGAATGAAGGATTATGATGGAGTTGTTTTAGCTGTGGCGCATAGAGAGTTTAAAGAATTAGAAGATATAATAAAAAAAGCAAAGGAAAAGTATAATTTAGTTGTTTATGATATTAAAAGCTTTTTTGATAAAAGTTTAGTAGAAGAGAGATTGTAATTATAATGCCCTGTATTTTTAGGCAGATTTTTGAATATTGCTATTCTTAAATCTGTTAAGTTAAGTATTAAAAAAGATTTGATTTAGTGTGATTCAGGATGTTTCATCCTGAATCTTCTTTCTTGAATCAAATTCTTTTGTTCAGAGGTTGAAAGTGAGCGAGAAATTCAGGCAGTTTTCGTCATTAGTGGATGTGGAAGGAATATACTTTGATTAGAGTCGTTAATTTGGAATCTCTATATAATTATCAAAGGCTTTTGTTTATTGGATATACGTCGTATATTAATGAGAAAAATGATCCGTAAAGGGAAGGAGGTGTTTATAATTAGGGAAAGATAGGAAGATTTTTTGAAGAATTGTCGGTAAAATGGGTAGCATAATTCCATAAGCGGGTGAGATTATGTATAATCAATTATTAAAAAATTACTTAAAAAAGGTGTTAAAATGAAAAAAAGTTTTTTTACTATCTTTTTTGCTATTTTTTTTATCACAACATTCTTTAATCTGGCAAACGGAAGTGAGCAGCAATTTTACAAGATAGATTCCACAAAAAAACCAGGATTAGGGTTGATATTTTTAGATCCTCATCAAAGCAAATATGGACTTGAGGTAAAACGTGTTAAATCATTAACTTCTGCTTTAGCCTACGGAGTTTCTACAACATCTCATTTCAATTATGATTATTTGCCCCCTGTGAGAAGTCAAGGAAACCAAGGATCATGTGCTTCTTGGGCTGTGGGGTATTATTTAAAGTCTTATCAAGAAAATAAAGAAAAAAATATAACAGATCCTGCACAAAAAGCCAGACCTGAAAATATTTGTAGCCCTGCTTATCTTTATAATATGATCCATGTTCCTGATGCTTCTGGCGGCTCATATTTCAGAGATAATTTTGAGGTTTTATATGAATTTGGATGTGCTTCTATGGATAAGATGCCATATAATGACCAAGATGATGATACATGGCCAAGCGAAAATACATTTTTGGATGGCGTATCCTGGAGAACGCAATCTGCATCAACTAATTACCATTATTATTGGTTGCAGTTGAAAACTGACGATGACTTAAATACTATTAAACAATTACTTTTGAACGGCAAACTTGTTATATTTGGCATTAGAGTGTTTCAAAATTTTGACAATATAAAAAATTATAACAATATCTATGCTATTGCCGACTTGCAAAATGATTGGACATCCAGGGGTGGGCATGCGCAAACCATTGTTGGTTTTGATGATAATTTTGAAACGCCAGATGGTAAAGGAGCTTTTAGGGTTGTCAATTCCTGGGGTCAAGACTGGGGTGATAACGGATTTTATTGGATTTCCTATGAAGCTATAAAATACGGTTCTCGTCTTTCTTATGGGTATGCTTATTGGGTAGATGATAGAAATAATTATTCAAGCGACCAAATTATTAAATTTAAACTTACAGATGAAAATTCAAGAAGTAATAATATGAAAGTAATGTGTCCTTCAGGTGATTCTTATAATTTTTTTGACTTTTATGAGTGGACTAACAGTAGAGGTTATAGACATAGTTTTCCATCATCTAAAATTGTATTGGATGTAAAAGATTTTTTGAAATCATGTTCTGGCAATATTGGCATCAATTCTTCCGTTGATTATTTAGATTTATGGATGGATGATAATGGTTATTCTGATGGTAGTATTG
>JAMOPP010000185.1 GCA_027064405.1 Desulfurellales bacterium | reverse complement strand
TAAAGATGCTTCTTTGTTAAATGTTGTTATCCTTCCCTGCAAATCTATTGAACAAACGCCTGTTTTTATACTTTTTAATATATTTTCCAAATATTTTCTATTATTTTCAAGCTTAATTTGCAACAGTTCAAACTTATCTTTCAATTCATTGTAGGAATTTTCCAAGTTAGTGCTGGTATTCAGAACAGCCCTAAACATATCCTCTAAATCTTTTATATTATCCTGACTCATTAAAACAGCACCTGAAGTTGTTTTATGTATACACTCTTAGGGTATAACTTTTTAAGTTTATCAAAATACTCATTGGCACTCTTTTTATCGCCGAGACCTATATAAGACAAAGAAATATAGAACAACGCCCTCTCTTTATAATCTAAATTATTAAGCAGATTGCTCAATATCTCCACCGCCTGTTTGTATTTTTTCTCATTGTATAAAGATACACCTTTTAGATAAAACGACTCATTTAAGTATATTTTTGTTTTTATTCTATTTAAACTGTCAATTACATCCTTGTATCGGAAAAGAGCAAAGTATGCTTGCGCCGTTTTAAGCATTATGTAGTCCTTCATTATATCATATTTAATGCCGTAAGCTTTCTTGTAAAAATCCAAAGCTTTAGAATATTTCGAATTAAAATAATTTATATCTCCAAAAATAATATCCGTATAGTAGTCATAATTTTTACCACTCGGCATATCGTTAATTAAATCCATCGCTTTTTTATCTTTACCCTTTTCTATGTTGTATTTGGCAAGTGCAAATTTCTTACATCCTTCATCTTTTATATAAACCGAAACCTTCAAAACCCTATCTATTTCATTAAAGGCAATAAGTGCAAGCGATAACCTACACATATCAATATCAAAAGCCTTCAAAGAGGTACTCATACTATATATGTACTCAAGTTTTTCCTTATCCGGATTGGAATATAAATCATCGATAAGATTCTTTAAAGATTCTTCGGACATTTTTTTTGCTTTTTGATTGTATTTGCTTTTTGGGTACAATTTTTTTATTTTTAGAACATAATCAAGACACACCTTATATTTACGGTTTCTGAAATTTTCTTTGGCATAAACAAATAAAGCCAGTGCAATCATTTTGGGGTCGTTCCTGTATCTGCTTAATATTTTATCTATTGTATCCTTTTTTACATCACCTTTCATAAGTTTTTCTTCATCAAGCATTTTTTTAGCGGCTTTTATATTTTTCATTATCTTGGAATTTTTAATTATATAATCTGCTTTTATACGCAAATCTTTATAGTTTTTATTTTCAATATCGCACTGCATTCGATTTAAATATGCATATTCAAGCATATCCTCCGTGCTATTTTGCTCAATGTAATCAAAAATCCTTTCGGATTCTTTGTTATCCTTAAATTTACATAAGGACAAAGCAACATCAGACATCTCCTTATAATTTTGTGCAACATCCATTTCATCTAACTTATCCGAAACAGTGTAGTATGCAAGTATAGCCTTTGCATCGTTTCCCTGTTTTATGAATGACTCAGCAACGAAAAGCATACTTTGAGCGTAATATGCAGAGCTTTTTCGTATATTAAGGAAAAGCTCTATAGCTTTTTTGTATTTCTTTATATCATAATATGTTTTTGCAAGTAAAAACTGAGCTTTATCGCCCCATTTAGTTCCATTGTAATCGGTGCTTATTTCACTGTAAATCCTTCTTACCTTGCTATAATAATTCTTTATCTTGTATATATCCGCCATAGAAAACAGAGTTTGAGCAACGGTGTCGTTCTTATCCGATAATTTTATAGCCTCGTTGTATATTTTCAACGCATCGTCGTACTGTTTTAAATTCTTATAGCAGTCTCCAAGCAAAAAATAGCTGCTTAAATAAAATTCGCTGTCTTTATGTTTTAAAACTATTTCCTTAAAAAAATCTTTTGCCAAATTGTAGTTTTTGCCGGAAAATGTCCGTATTCCCGTAAAGAAAAGATTTTCATCGTATGCAAAAGCCTTATTTTGCTTATTTTTCACAAATATATTCCTTGAAAGATAAAAAGGCGAGGCGGTTAAATTATCAGGAATAGGCATTATGTTTCTATTATGAACACTGCTCGCAATCTTCTTTGTACGGCTTTCTATTTTTATGCCATCTTTAATTCCATCGACAAAAGGAGTGTATCCTGTTTTCGTTCCAATAACTATTCTTGAGCCCTTTTTTAGATTCTCGATAAAGAAAGAGCTGAATCTGTCATCCCCCAAATTGTCCTTAAAAATTTCCACATTACTTTTCTTGTCTTTAAAAAAGATAGAAACATAACGACCGAGTATATCCACTTTATAGTTATTCGGTATATTTTTAACAACAAAATATGAACTGCTGTTATCCCGATAGAATGACAATCTAAAAGCATAAGATTTTACGGAAAACAGCAGTAAAACAGAGATTAACGATAGAATATAAAGTTTTCGCAGAGTTTTCTCACCTCTTCTTTTATATTTGCATATTTCTTTTCATTTCCAATGTTACTTAGGGTATCGGCAATAAATTCACCTATCTTTTCCATTTCAGCCTCTTTCATTCCCCTTGTTGTAACAGCCGGTGTTCCTATTCTTATCCCGCTTGTAACAAAAGGACTCCTTGTTTCTCCAGGTACCGTATTTTTATTGACCGTTATGCCAACCTTTCCCAGCGCCTCTTCAGCTTCTTTTCCCGACATATTTTTATCGGTTAAATCAACAAGCATAAGATGATTATCGGTTCCGCCACTTACAAGCTTAAAACCTCTCGCCATTAACACTTCAGCCAATCTCTTGGCATTTTTAATAATCTGTTTTTGATAATCTTTGAAATCATCACTTAAAGCCTCTTTAAAGCATACAGCTTTGGCAGCTATGGTGTGCATCAAAGGACCTCCCTGCATGCCGGGAAATACCATTTTATCAAGTGGCTTTGCAAAAAAGTCTTTTGTCATAATCATACCGCCCCTTGGGCCTCTAAGCGTTTTATGGGTTGTCGTTGTCACAAATTCACAGTAAGGAATCGGGCTTTGGTGCAATCCCGCAGCAACAAGACCTGCAATATGTGCTATATCAGCCATAAGATAAGCTTCAACACTATCGGCTATCTCTCTAAATTTTGCAAAATCAATTTTTCTCGGATAGGCACTTGCACCGCAAACTATGAGTCTCGGCTTAAATTCCTGAACAATTTCAGCAAGGTCTTCATAATCTATCAAACCCGTTTCAGGATTTATGCCGTAGCCAAATGTTGTGTAAAGTTTTCCTGAAAAATTTACACTTGAACCGTGAGTTAAATGTCCGCCATTTGATAAATCCATACCAAGCATCCTATCCTGTGGCTGAAGAACCGACATATAAACAGCCATATTTGCCTGCGAACCGGAATGCGGTTGCACATTTATATGCTCTGCGCCAAAAAGTTTTTTAGCCCTTTCAATGGCCAAATCTTCAACAACATCGACATATTCACATCCGCCATAATACCTTTTATGGGGATATCCTTCCGCATATTTATTCGTCATAATCGAACCTTGAGCTTCAAGAACAGCCTTAGAGACAAAATTTTCACTTGCTATAAGCTCCAAACCGTATGTTTCACGATTTCTTTCGTTTTCTATAGCTTGATACACATCGGGATCAAATTCCTTCAAAAAACTCATAATTCCTCCAACTTATTTATTTTATCCACCCTTCTTTGATGTCTTCCGCCCTCAAATTCAGTATTGAGAAAAATCTCAACCATCTGTTTTGCAATTTCCAACCCCGTAGTTCTTCCTCCAAATGCTATAATATTTGCATTGTTATGCCTTCTTGAATATTCGGCAGAGTAGGCATCGTGACACAATGCGCAACGAATACCATTCACCTTGTTCGCAGCAATACTCATACCTATGCCACTTCCGCATATTAAAATACCTCTAACTTTATTCTTTACAACATTCTCCGCAACCAACTTTGCTATATCAGGATAATCACACGATTCGTTAGAGTATGTACCTAAATCCTGAAATTCTTCCCCAATCTCTTTTAAAAAACCTATCACAGCCTCTTTCATATCGTATCCGCCGTGATCTGCACCTATAAAAATCATCCTCAACACCCCTTACTAAATTTTATAACAAATTGCATACTCTTTTTCTATCTATTTTTTCATAGATACGGATCTATTTCCGACAACAAAAAGCTTACTTTGAAATTCTTCCGTATAAATCTTTTCTTCACCTATTAATTTATCTAATGTCTCTTTAATTGATTCATCATTCAAATTAAAAATACTCTTTAACTCATCTTTTGAGCAGGGTCGTATATTTACCATTTTAATAATTGAGCGTTCAATATTATCATAAAATTTATCATTCTCTTTATTGAAAGACCCTATTATATCAACCTTCATTTTCAAGTGGGCACTCAAATAGGTATAAATATCCATCATTTTTTCATCGTTTACCTTATGCGCAGAAGAATAAGCAGGGGGTCTATCAACAGTTCCTATCTGTACTATATCCGGAGAAATTCTGTTTACAGCCTCAATTAAAGCATTAAGATTCTCTTCTGAATCATTAACGCCCTCTACAAATAAAATCTCAAGCCATACTTGACCTTTAAACTCCTTTTTAAATTTAAACAGACCGTCAATTATCTTATCTATCTCTAAATCTTTGTGGGGCAGATTCACCTTTTTAAAAACACCGCTTAAAGCGGCATCAAGGCTTGGCACAACAACATCCGCATTTATCAAATCTTTTCTAACGGACTCCTTATACATCAAACTTCCATTTGTTAAAACGGCAATTTTATATTTATTAAACGATTTCACAAAATCTATCAACTCGCCTATATCGCTATTCAGTGTCGGCTCTCCACTTCCGGAAAAGGTTACAAAATCAATATGCCCGCTTTTATCTACCGTTTCTACAAAATCTTTCTTAATTTCATCCACATCATAAAAACTCTTTCTTTTAACGGTCAAATCAGTGGTTTTACCTACTTCGCAATATATGCAATTAAAGCTACAGGTTTTAAAAGGGACAATGTTTATACCGAGACTAAGCCCAAGCCTTCTTGAAGGTACAGGCCCAAAAATAAATCCCAACGACATAGGTTAACTCCTTTTTCCATAAAATTTTCATCAAATCAAAAAATGCAATTCTTTCAAATTAACTTCTTTTTTGACAATGCAATTATAATAGCAAAATAACAAAAATCTTCAAACAATATAACTAAGTCGCCACATAAAATTTAATATTTTTCAAGATTCCTTTTGTTATGGCAAGAACCATACTTTTAAAAAAACCTATCCTCAAATTTGTTAAAAATTTACATTAATAATATTGCATTTAACCTGAAAATTTCGTAGCATTCTTTCTTAGGAGGTAAAATTATGATTAAAAACAATGTAGAAAATATACTTAATGAAATACCTGAATCTGTAGAATTGGAGGCTGCCGCTAAAACAAGAACAGCAGAAGAAATAATGGAAGCAATAGAGGCGGGCGTAAAAATAATAGGCGAAAACTACATAAAAGATGTAAAGAACGTTTATTCTCAAATAGGCAAAAAAGCAAAATGGCATTTTATAGGAACAATCAGCACTCAGAAACACGACATTTTAAAGAAAAAATTCCTTGAAATATTTGATATGATAGAAACTGTCGATTCCTTTGAAACGGCATCGCAGATAGATGAAAAATGCAGAAATATAGATAAAATTATGCCTGTTTTGATAGAAATAAACAGCGGAAGGGAACCTCAAAAATCAGGTGTTATGCCTGAGGATGCAGAGAATGTCATAAAAAAAATATCCAAGCTTAAAAATATAAAAATAATGGGACTTATGACTATGGGTCCACGCTTTGGAAATCCTCAAGATTCAAGAATATATTTCAAAGAAACAAAAAATCTATTTGAGAAAATAAAACAGCATTCAATACCCAATGTTGAAATGAAATACCTTTCTATGGGTATGACAAATAGCTATAAAGTGGCAATAGAAGAAGGAGCAAATATTGTCCGTATAGGAACAAAGATATTCGGCGAACGAAGTTAGAGCGTATAGTTGATTTTAAATATCTTCCCATCTTTAATCCGATAAATCAAAAGGGTATAAAATTTATTTGTGTTTTTTGTTTTTTTAACTGCAAAATTTGGCTATCCATAAAAGAATTATGAAAATAGTAACGGTTTCTTCCAATTTTCCCTTGATATTGACTTAGATTTAATTTAGAATAATGTTTAATTAAGCAAAATAATGGTTTTGCTTAGTCTCAGAAATGCATAAAAATGTTCTTTTACAATTGGGTTATCTTGTTTAACCTAAATTTATAATTTGAAAGGAGTGATGACCAATGGAATCTTTAACCATTTGCGCGCCGTTCTTTGCGCTTCCGGGAATGAAAAAAGAGTGCGATTCTGTAGTTGGAAACCAAGACATTATTCTTCGAGATGTCTTAAAACTCAATCCTCTCAGAAAAGGTGAATACGAAAACGGTCCTTACATTGAGGGATTCAACTTAGACAATAGCTTAGACTATGTCTTCTACTTTCAAGAGGTAGAAAAGCTCGTCGAAACCAGACAGTATGAAAATATATACATACTTTTTAGAGCAATTTTTAAACCCTACAAGCAGGAAACTCAACATTTAATAGTAGGTTACTATTCAGTAAAAAACACAGATGCTTTAGAGATAGCTCCGGGTGCTTACTCTATTTCCGGAACAAAAGGTCATTTTGTAGAGTATAGAGATTGTTTGGATGTTACAGATATAATAACCGGATTCAATCTGCAGGACTCCATTATGAAAAACAACAGTGAAAATCATCCTGAGTATAAAGATATGATTGACTCATGGTTTAATGCTATCGATAAAAAAGAAAATAAAATAGAAGCCTTTGCGGAAAGAAGTAAAATGCTTAGAGCATTAAAAACGCAAAAAGACTTCCAAAATAAAATAAAAAACTGTCTATAAGAAGTAGCATTAACTGTTTATTGGAGGTAATTCTATATGGGAGTTGATATTGACAAAAAAAGAGTTGTAGCCTTATGTGGTTCGGGAGGGTGTGGCAAAACAACCTTATCGGAAGATATACTGTTTTTAACAAAACAGACTACAAGAAAAGGCTCTGTCGAAAATGGAAATACTGTAATGGATTTTGACACCGAAGAAATAAACAGAAAAAATTCTCTTCAGCTTGCTGTCGGAAATACACAGTGGCACAAAAATCTTATATATTTCATAGATACTCCGGGGTATCACAACTTTATAGCAGACACCTTATGCGGCATACAGGCGGCGGATTCATCTATAATAGTGTTGGATGCAAAAGAGGGAGTGAAAGCTCAGACGGAAAGGGTTTTTGAAGAAGCGAGGAAAAAAGAAAATAAACCTGTACTGTTTTTTGTAAACGGAATAGATAAAGAAGATATCGAGATGGATAAAACTTTCGCTTCAATTAAAGAATTAGACCCAAAGGCTTTGATACTGCATCTTCCCATTTTTGACAAAGAATCTATAAAAGGTTTTGTAGATGTCTTAAATAAAAAAGCATACGATTATCAAAATGTAAGAATAGACATTCCTAAAGAGATGGAAGATGCGGTTGAAGAAAAACACTTGAACCTCGTAGAAGAAATTTCGACTTTTGATGATGAGCTTATGGAAAAATATTTAGAAGGCGAAGAGATAGAGCCTGAGGTTTTGCATAAAACATTAAAAACAGCCGTAGAAAACGCTAAGATATCACCTATTCTCATAGGTTCTGCGGCAAAAAGTTTTGGAACCAAAGAGCTTCTTGATGCCATTATAGAATTACTTCCCGCACCAAAAGAAGAATATGATAAAAATGTTGCGCTGGTATTTAAAACCTACAACGACCCTCAAATAGGAAAAATAAGTTTAATGAGGGTATGTTCGGGAAAATTTTCATCAGATACAAACTACTTTAATGTAAACAAAGAACAAGATGAAAGACTCGGCGCACTGCAAAATGTACAGGGAAAATCATTCTCAAAAATAGAAAATATAACGGCGGGCGATATCGTAGCTGTTGCGAAACTAAAAACAACAGAAACCGGTGATACAATTTCAGATAAAAATTCAGACATAAAATGCGATTTTGTAAATATGCCACTGCCCTTCATATCTTATGCGATATACGGTTCCTCCAAAGGGGATGAGGAAAAGATAGGTTCCGCAATAAGTAAAATAATAGAATCCGACCCATCCTTAAAATTTACAAGAAACCCCGAAACAAAGGAATTTATAGTAACAGGAATGGGCAAAATGCACCTTGAAGTCACAGCCTCTAAACTTAAAAATAAATTCGGCGTAGATGTTGCTTTGAAATTACCTAAGATAGCCTACAGAGAAACAATTAAAGGCAAAAACCAATCACACGGACGATATAAAAAACAAACCGGCGGACATGGACAATTTGGTGACTGCGTTATAAAAATAGAACCCAAACCAAGAGGCGGAGGGTTTGAGTTTGTAGATATGATTGTTGGAGGAGCTATTCCGAAACAGTTTATACCTTCCGTTGAAAAAGGTATAAAGGCTGCAATGGAGGAAGGCAAGTTGGCAGGATACCCTATGACAGATATTAAAATTACATTGATAGACGGAAGCTATCACCCTGTTGATTCAAGCGATTTGGCATTTCAAATGGCTGGCTCTGCAGCGTTTAAGGATGGAATTCCTCACTGTAAACCCATACTTCTTGAACCGATAATGGAAATGGAAATTTATGTTCCTGACGAGAATATGGGAGATGTCATAGGTGATATAAATTCAAGAAGGGGTAAAATTGCCGGAATGGAGCCCTATAAAGATAAAAAAGGTTATCAATCCATCAAAGCACTTGTTCCTGAATCTGAGATACTGGAATATGCGCCCACCCTGCGCTCAATAACCGGAGGAAGGGGATTCTTTAAATTTAAATTTGCAATGTATGAAGAAGTGCCCCAACAGATTGCTGAAAAGATTATAGAAAAAGCAAAAGAATAAAAGGTACCGACAAAAAAGGCTTTTAGAATACTCTAAAAGCCTTTTTTTATTATTTTCTGTTGCATTCCTATTTAAGATGACATCTTAATTGCAAGAACAGGTTTGCTTGAGAGTCTAAGAACCTTTTCCGTGACACTTCCAAACATAAATCTTTCCAAACCGCTTTTTCCGTGCGCACCCATTATAATCATATCTATATTGTTTTTGTCAGCGAATTCTACGATTTTTTTCGGAGCATTTCCGCTTTCAATAACAACCTCAACATCGCCAAAATTGTACCTGTTTCTTATATGCTCTATCTCTTTAATAGCCTCTTCTTTCATAGTTCTTATAATTTCTTCAGCAGGCAAAGAGGGCACATAACCGATAGCTGATTGTAAATCGGTAACACAATGATAAATGTACAATTTAGCACCTAACTTATCGGCAAATTCTTTTG
Source organism: Desulfurellales bacterium (assembly GCA_027064405.1). GTDB lineage: Bacteria > Campylobacterota_A > Desulfurellia > Desulfurellales > Hippeaceae > JAMOPP01. The sequence goes on along the minus strand of JAMOPP010000185.1, from coordinate 18,726 downwards.
CATATTGCATAGCATATTCAGAGTTCTGTGACAAATCCGTAGGAACCAATATCTTCTTAATGGCAATACCGTTCATAAACACCTCCCAAATCTATTTTTTTATTAAAGTTTCCGCTATCTGCACAGCATTTAAAGCTGCACCCTTTCTTATCTGGTCACCCGCAACCCACAAAGAAAGCCATTTTGAGCCATTCAAGTCTTGTCTTATTCTTCCAACTTCACAATCATCTTTACCGCTTACAAATAGAGGCATAGGATACACATTATTGGCAGTATCATCAACTACTTTAACACCGGGGAACCCATCTATAAGTTCTCTGGCTTTTTCCGGAGTCACAGAATCCTCAAATTCCAATGTAACAGATTCAGAATGAGCTCTAAACACAGGAACCCTAACGCATGTGGCTGATACAACAATATTATCATCATGAAGCATCTTCCTTGTTTCGTTAATCATTTTCATCTCTTCTTTTGTGTAGGCATTGTCTGTAAAAACATCCACATGAGGTATAACATTAAATAAAAGTTGATAAGGAAATTTATTAACCTTTATTTCCTGCCGTTTAACCCATGATTCGGTTTGTTCTTCCAACTCCTGCATAGCCTGCGCACCTGCACCCGACGATGCCTGATAACTTGAGACAATAACCCTTTTTATTTTTGAATAATCATAAAGAGGTTTCAGAGCCATTAACATAATAATCGTGGTACAATTAGGATTTGCAATGATACCGTTATGCTTAAATATATCATCAGGATTAACCTCAGGGACAACCAAAGGCACATCCTTATCCATTCTAAATGCAGAGCTGTTATCAATCACAACCGCTCCGGATTTTACAGCATATGGAGCAAATTCTTTACTTCTTGAACCACCAGCCGAAAATAAGGCTATATCAACATCGCAAAAAGAATCTTTTGTGGTTTCTTCTACTTTGTATTTTTGACCCTTAAATATTATTTCTTTGCCTGCAGATCTCTTTGACGCAAGTAATTTAAGAGATTTAATAGGAAATTCTCTTTCATCAAGTATTTTGAGCATTTCCTGACCCACTGCTCCTGTAGAACCCACAACAGCAACATTGTAATTTTTCATACTACACCTCAATAAATAAATATAGTTCAATAAACTTAAAGTTTCAATGCAATATTATACGACTTTTCTATTATATAAATTCATAGCATAGCTTAATCCGTTTTCCACAATATCGCAAACCGCTTTTTCGGCTCTGCTTACGGCATTATTAACAACATCAAGTTCATTATGTTCAAATTTTGACAAAACAAAATTCCTCGGATTACCTTTTCTTCCAACACCAATCTTTATTCTGACAAAAGAATTGCTACCCAATAAATCTATAACGGACTGAACGCCCCTATGCCCTCCACTTGATGAATTTTTCTTAATTTTCAGCGTACCCAACTCAAGATCTATATCGTCGTGAACCACTATTAGAGAATTTATATTAATTTTATAAAAATTTAATAAAGATACAACACTTTGACCGCTTAAATTAACATACGTTGCAGGTTTTACTACAAAAACTTTCTTATTATTGATAAAAAAATTACCCAGATAAGCCTTGAAAATAGACTTGAAAATAAAACTAAAACCAAAACGGGAAGACAAAGAGTCACAAACCATAAAACCCGCATTGTGAGGAGTTAAGCTGTACTCTTCGCCTATATTACCCAGTCCTACGACAGCATAGCAATTATTTGTCACACTACTATTCTTCTGTACCTTCCTCTGCTTCTTCCTCTTCTTCCGCTATTTCTTCTTGCTCTTCTTTACTTGCACCGAGAACTGCTGCTATTGTAAAGTTCTTACTTGATTTTACGGTAACACCTTCCGGTAAATCAAGATCAAATACATGGAAAACATCACCTATCTGCATATCTGAAATATCTATGGTTATCTCGTTAGGAATATCTTTAGGAAACGCAAATACTGAAATCTTTCTTCTTGGCTGATATAGTTTACCGCCAAGCTTAACACCTTTAGACTCTCCAACAAGCTTTACAGGTACATCAACCTGAATCATTCTATCATCGGTCAATTTATAAAAATCAACATGCTGAATATCCTCTGTTACAGGTTCTCTCTGAAGTGATTTAACAAAGACATTGAAACTTCCCTTACCTTCTATGTTTAAATCAAATTTATCATTTCTGTTACTTTTTCTTAAAGCGGAAAGAAATTCCGACCTGTCCATTTCAAGATTAACATTTTCAATTCCCAATCCGTACAAAACGGCGGGTATTTTACCTTCTCTTCTAATTTTCTTAGCAGTTTTACTTCCTGCTTCTCTTTCTTTAGCGGAAATAATCATTTTACATCAACCTCTCTCTCATTTTTAGATTTATTCAAAAATAGCACTCAGGGACTCTTTATGATAAACCCTTCTTATAGCCTCTCCTATAATCTCTCCTATTGATATCACTTTGATTTTATTTGTAGGAGTTTTTGCGGAAAATTTTATCGTATTGGTTACGGCAAGTTCTATAATAGGGGAATTATTAATTCTTTCTATGGCAGGACCGCTCAATATGGGATGAGTGCAACATGCATATACGCCGGTTGCGCCCTCTTTGTCAAGAGCATAAGCCGCATTGGTCAAGGTTCCTGCAGTATCAATTATATCATCAATAATAACGGCGGTTTTACCCTTTATGTCACCTATGATGTGCATAATCTCGCTAACATTGGGTTTTGGTCTTCTTTTATCTATGATTGCTATGGAACAGCCCATCTTTTTTGCATAATACCTTGCTCTCTCAACACCTCCGGCATCAGGGGAAACAATGACAAGATCTTCGGCTTCAATGCTCTTTATATATTTAAGCATCGTTGGTGCCGAATAAAGATGATCAACAGGTATGTTAAAAAATCCCTGTATCTGCCCCGCATGAAGATCCATAGACATAATCCTTGTAGCCCCGGCAACTGTAATAAGGTCTGCAAGAAGTTTAGCTGAAATAGGCACCCTCGGCATAACCTTTCTATCCTGTCTCGCATAGGCGTAATACGGAACGACAACCGTTATGGAATTTGCACTTGATCTTTTCAAGGCATCCATACTAACAAGAAGTTCCATTATATTATCATTGACGGGAGAAGAAAGGGACTGTATCAAAAATATGTCTGCATCTCTTACGCTTTCATCTATCTGAGCATAAACCTCTCCATCGCTAAATCTTGAAATCTGCCTTTTTGTAAGCGGTCTTCCAAGATATTCGCTTATCTCTTCAGCTAATTCTAAATTGGCACTTCCACTAATTAATTTTAATTCTGTCATTTTCCTCTCATATAAATGGCTGGGGCGACAGGACTCGAACCTGTGTATGCAGGGATCAAAACCCTGTGCCTTAACCGCTTGGCTACGCCCCATTAATATAAAACCGCAAGGCTATCTCTGCTCCTTGCGGCAAGCTTAACTAATTATTCTTGTTCTTCTGTTTCTTCAGTGCTCTCGGATAAGACTTTATTGTACTCATCCAATACCGAAGTCTCCAACTTCTGTCTCATTTCATTATTTAAAGGATGGGCAACGTCTTTAAAATTTCCATCTTTCATTTTTCTCGATGGCATTGCCACGAAAAGTCCTTTTTGACCATTAATGATTTTTAGATCTCTTACAACAAACTCATTGTCAAAGATTACCGTTGCGAAAGCTTTTAATTTTTCGTCTCCCTCGATTGGACTAACTCTTACTTCTGTAATTTCCATAAAAGACTACCTTCCTTAATCTACAAGATTTGTAATTCTACACAAAACACCATCAGATTTCAATGTATTTTCCAATAACTCCGTTGACACCCCCTCAAGGTTAGTAATTGAAAACACGCTTGACCCGCTACCGCAGAGCAACGCATTCCCGAACTGTTGATTTAATAAAGTTTTCAACCTTCCCACAACCTTAAACTCTTCCATTACAACAGATTCCAAACTGTTGTGCAAATGGTTTTTAATCGTGTCAATACTGCAACCTTCCTTGGCAACAGTAAATGGCATTTTATTGATAGCAAGCCCTTTTGTCAACAAGAATTTTGAATAGACATACGCTGTGCTTATATGAATACCGGGAAAAGCCAAAAAAACCTTATTATTACCTTTTGTGCACTCTATTTCTTCAAGTTTTTCTCCACGGCCTGTTGCTATAGCCGCTTTATTGTGCATAAAAAAAGCAACATCGGAACCTATATCGGCTGCAATGTCTATTAATTGACCGCTGTTTAAAGGATTATCAAAAAGCTTATTCAAAATTTTAATAGTGTAGGCGGCATTGGAGCTTCCACCTCCAAGACCCGCACCAAGAGGAATATTTTTTTTAATATCTATAGAGACCTGGGGCTTTATCTGTGCCATTGCAAAAAATCTCTCCGCAGCACGATACGATAAATTGCTATTGTTGTTTATATCTTCAATATTTGTATTAATTTTAATACCAAAATCGTCGGTTTTTTTTATTTCTATAACATCATAAAAATCTATTTTATGCATTAATGAATAAATATTGTGATACCCATCCTGCCTTTTATTTAACACATAAAGAAAAAGATTTATTTTAGCATACGACTTTTCAATCAAAATATGCTCCCTAATTTTTTTGCAATTTCTTTCACTTCAAATTTTACCTTCTCTTCATCGATATCAACAAACTCCCTTTTTTCCATAATTATCTTTCCGTTTATCAAAACGGTATCTACGGATTTGGAATTAGCAGCATAAACTATGTAAGAATAAGGATTGTATAGGGGAACGGATTCTATGGAATCAAGTTTTAAAATTGCAATATCGGCTTTATATCCCTCTTTTAATTTACCGGTTTTCTTAAACAACGGATTAATGCCTATATTAAAAGATTCTTTTGCATTTAATGCTTTTTCATTCATTTCAAAAACTTTTTGAGTTAAGGACATAGTTCTAATTTCCTCAAGCATATCAAGATTATTATTACTCGCCGAACCGTCCGTTCCTATAAATACATCAATACCTTTATTAATCATTTTATAAATGGGAGCTATACCGCTTGCAAGCTTTAAGTTGCTTTGAGGAACATTAATTACATTTGAGGAATTTTGTTTTATTAAATCCATATCTTCCTTTGAAGAAGCTACGCAATGTGCAAGATATGTATTTTTATTAAGCATATTTAAGCTATTTAGAACCTCAAGTGGTCTTAAATTCTTCTGCTTTTTCACCATATCGACTTCACTTTTTGTTTCATTTATGTGTATATGAATTATGGAATTTTCAGCCGCATCTGCTATTTTTTTCAAGCTGTCCGTTGAAAGCGTATATGTAGAATGAGGAGCAAAACTTACCTTTATATTCCCACTTTCAAACTCTTTCTGCAAAGATTTTGTTTTTGATATGCACTCTTCGGCACTTTTGCAACTTGGAGATTCGAAATCAACTATGCCCTCGCCTATTACGCCCTTTATACCTATTTCTAAAGCGGCTTTTGCAACCTCCTCTTCATAAAAATACATATCCATAAAACATCCCGTACCGCCTCTTATCATCTCCAGCATTGATAATTTGGAACATTTATATACCATATCCCTATTAACAAATTTTGCTTCATTTGGGAAAATATGGTTATTAAGCCAATCCATTAAAGACAAATCATCAGCCATACCCCTAAATAGGCTCATTGCAAGATGGGTATGCGCATTGCAAAATGTCGGCATCACAATACAATTTTTTGCATCAATATTTTTATCAGCTTTATCATCAATCTCTTTGCCTATCTTTTCTATAGTGTCATCTTTTATGAGCAAATTAAAAAAACCTTCTTCTTCACCCAAACAATATCCGTCTTTAATTAATATTTTCATAATTCACCAAGAAAATATGTAATAAGTTTTGATAGTCTAACGGAAGATTTGTGCGCAACATTAATTACATCATCAATGGCAGCTTTACTCATACAATCCGGCTTATTTAAATTCGTTATAATTGAGATACTAATACAGTTTATACCCATATGTCTTAATGCGATAGCTTCAGGTACGGTTGACATTCCAATTGCATCAGCACCCAACAGTCTAAATGCCCTTGTTTCTGCAGGCGTTTCCATAGATGGGCCTGCCACTGATAAATAAACGCCCTCTTTTAAATCAATACCGTTTTCAAGTGCCGCCTTTTTTATCATTTCAATATGTTTTCTGCTGTAAACTTCACCCATATCAGGAAATCTCTCCCCAAGTTCATCTATATTTTTACCGCGCAGAGGATTTGCACCCATCATATTTATGTGGTCGTTTGCCACCATCAAATCTCCTTGCTTGAAGAAGGGACTAAGACCTCCTGCCGCATTTGTTAAAATTATTAACCTTGCACCTGAAAGCCCAAGCAGTCTTGCCAAAAATACAACATCTTCCAAAGAATATCCTTCATAATAATGAAATCTCCCGTTTGCCACTACCACCCTTTTATCGTCAAAATCTGAAATTTCAAAATATCCTCTATGAGATTTTGTTGTAGTTTCGGGTATATGAGGAATCTCGCCATAATCTAACTTTTTTAACACCTTTGCAATATTTATTTTAATTCCGGTTCCGGTTATTACGGCAACATCAACTTTTCCGAGCTTATCTAAAAAAACCTCTTTTGCCTCTTTTAATTTTTCAAACACAGCCAACTCCTTTTAAAGAAATCATCAATTATAATACACAAAACTTTTAAACTTTCAAAAAATTTGCTTAATTTGTTTTTTTATGATATTTAACACCTGGTTATGATGTATTTTTTTGTAAGATGGGCTATAAGCACTATAGCATTGGGCAGTGCCGTTATAATAGTTAAAGGCTTAAGTGTAAGCGGATTGTATCCTTTAATCGTATCAAGCCTCGTTATAGGGTTCTTAAACGCTATTTTAAGACCGATAATGTTGCTTTTAACCTTGCCGCTAAATATACTTACAATGGGCACATTCACTTTTATTATTAATGCGGTTATTATACTTATGACTTCTCAAATCGTAAGAGGGTTTAATGTAAGCGGATTTTGGGCTGCATTTACGGCAGCACTGCTTATGAGTCTTATAAGTTTCATATTAACTTTATTTGTACATCAAAAGGATCAGTCTGATTATTAAAAAACTTTCAATATTTAAAAAAATATCTATAATCGTAGAAGTAATTTAAGTACGAGGGGTTCTAATAAAAATGAATGGAAGAAAGATGCAGAGTCTATATTTTGGAGATTTAAAGGTTGAAGTTCCCATAATACAGGGTGGTATGGGAATCGGTATTTCAATGTCTTCATTAGCATCAGCTGTTGCAAATGAAGGAGGCTTGGGCGTAATATCAGCAGCTGAAATTGGAATGATAGAAGATAATTTTTCAACAAACCCAAGAGAAGCCAATAAAACGGCACTTATCAAAGAGATAAGAAGGGCAAAAAAACTTACAAAGGGAGTCATAGGAATAAATCTTATGGTTCCATTGACGGATTTTACAGAACTTACCAATGTTTCAATACAAGAAAAAGCTGATATACTTTTTTTCGGCGCAGGATTACCCCTTACTGTTCCAATTGATGAAATCAAAAAAAGCGGTATAAAAACAGGCATTATAGTATCATCCGGAAGAAGTGCATTTTTGATACTAAAATATTGGGACAGACATTACGGAATACTGCCTGACGGGATAGTTGTAGAAGGACCAAAGGCAGGCGGACATCTTGGATTTAAATACGAAGATATTAATAATCCCAATTTTGCTTTGGAAAAAATTGTTCCTGAAGTCATAGAAGCTATAAAACCGTTCCAAGGAAAAAACGGCAAAAAAATACCTGTAGTGGCAGCCGGAGGTATCTACACAGGCAAAGATATATATAAATTTATTAATAAACTTGGTGCAGACGGGGTTCAAATGGCTACCAGATTTGTAGCGACCTATGAGTGCGATGCCGATATAAAATTCAAAGAGGCATACATAAACTGTAAAAAAGAAGACATAACAATAATAAAAAGCCCGGTTGGACTGCCTGGAAGAGCAATAAGAAATAAATTTCTAATAGATGTGGAAAACGGCAAAAAACAGCCGTTCAAATGCATATGGCAGTGTTTAAAAGGATGCAATTATAAAGAATCGCCATACTGCATAACCCAAGCTCTCGTAAATGCACAAAAAGGAAGACTTGCCGGTGGATTCGCCTTTGCCGGAGCAAATGCATACAGAATCAAAGAGATAGTATCCGTTAAAAATTTAATGGATAGCTTGGTGCAAGAATACGAAAAGGTGGCATCGGAATAATTTTTTTCATAATCTCAAAAAACAACATTAATATTATATAAGGAGTCATAATGGAAAATCTTGCACAAAATAAAAAAATTAGGAATATTGCTATAATAGCGCATGTAGATCACGGAAAAACAACTTTGGTTGATGCAATGCTAAAGCAAAGCGGTCTATTTAGAGAAAATCAGGAAACAGAAGACAGAATGCTTGACACTATGGATTTGGAGCGCGAAAGAGGTATCACGATAGCGGCAAAAAATTGTAGCGTCATACATCGGGATGTAAAGATAAATATAGTGGATACGCCCGGGCATGCAGATTTCGGCGGAGAGGTTGAAAGAGCTTTATCTATGGCAGAGGGAGCCATTCTACTTGTTGATGCCGCTGAAGGACCACTGCCACAAACAAGATTTGTTCTTAAAAAAGCCCTTGAAAGCAATCTTAAAATTATCGTCGTAATCAATAAAATAGACAGAAAAGATGCAAGAATAAAGGAAGTATTAGATGAAATATACGACCTTTTCATAGACTTGGATGCCACAGAAGAGCAACTTGATTTTCCCTATCTTTACGCAATAGGAAAACAGGGAATAGCAAAAAAAGAACTCAACGATGATTCCAAAGATTTATCCGCACTCTTTGATACAATATTAAGCGAAATTCCGGCACCCTCGTATGATATTTCAAAGCCGTTTCAGATGCTTGTATCAGATATAAGTCATTCGGATTATCTTGGAAGACTTGCTATAGGAAAAATATTTAACGGAAATGTAAACAATAAGGATGAACTGATATATATAGATCAAAACAACGAACAGCAACATCTTAAAATTTCAAAAATACAGGTTTACAAGGGACTGAAATTAGAAGAAACAAAATCTGCACAGGCAGGAGATATAATAATTATATCCGGAGATATAGAGAAAATTAAAATTGGCGACACTGTATGCACAAAAGATAATCCTTTGCCATTACCAAGAATCAATGTCGACGAGCCCACCGTGTCTATGAAATTTACAATTAATAGCTCTCCTTTCTCAGGAATGGAAGGTGATATAGTTCAATCAAATAAAATAAAAGAAAGACTCTTTAAAGAGAGTATAAAAAATGTATCAATCAAAATAGAGGAAACGGAGAATCCCGAAGTAACAATAGTAAAAGGCAGAGGAGAACTCCAACTTGCTATCTTGATAGAAACTCTAAGACGAGAAGGTTTTGAACTAAGTGTTGGCAGACCTGAGGTTATATATAAATATAAAAACGGCAAAAAATTAGAGCCTATGGAACATCTTTTTATAGATTGTAAAGAAGAATTTATGGGCGCTGTCACCAATAAACTTTCAGAGAGAAAAGGCAAAATGATAAACTTAGTCAATAAAGGTTCAGGAAGGGTAAGGATAGAATTTGTCATACCCGCAAGATTTCTTATAGGGTATAGGGATGAGTTTTTGACAGACACGAAAGGAACAGGCATTATGAACTCATATTTTGAAGGATATAGTGAATACAAGGGAGATTTTAAATCAAGATTTACAGGCTCTTTAATCTCCGATAGAGAAGGTGTGGCTGTTGCATATGCTTTATTTAATTTAGAGCCAAGGGGAAGACTGTTTGTGAAACCCGGAGATAAAGTCTATGAAGGAATGATTGTCGGTGAACACAGCAAGGAAAAAGATTTAAATGTAAATCCCACAAAAGAGAAGAAATTGTCAAATATGAGAGCCGCCGGGAGAGATGATAACATAATACTTTCTCCTGTAATTCCCATGACACTTGAAAAAGCGATTAATTTTATTAAAGAAGATGAAATGGTTGAAATTACGCCTCAATCAATAAGACTTAGAAAAAGCGAATTGTCCGCTCAAAAAAGAAAGGCATTGGAACACGGAAAAATTTTATAAATTAAATAAAAAACATAACTCCTTTTTCTCTAATCCTTAATGCACCCAATATTTCCACCTCGGAGGTGGAAATATTGGCATAAAAGAGATGATAGAAAAATTTCTCTATTGCAACTGCTTCATAAAACTGAGTATTTTTGCCGAACTTTCAAGCGCACTTGTTATTTGATAGGCGGCAAACAGAGTGTCTGAATAGGCAAAAACGCCGTGTCCTTTTGCTATAACAATTTTATTTTTACTATTTGCAAAATAATCCGGTATGATATCCTTAGCGTCTGACCATCTATTGTATGGTATATCCAAAACATCTATGTGTCTTAAAAACAATTTTCCTTCATAATCAATAGGTTCAATACTTTTTTCTTTTAGGGAGAGAGTGATTGTATAGGGCGGGTGCGTGTGAACAATGGCTTTTGCAGAATCCACACTTTTATATAAATTTATATGTATATCCACTTCACTTGACGCCGCATCCCATCCTCTATCCTTTTTAAAGCCTATTTTTACTATGTCTTTCCCTCTAAGATTATACAAACTTCTATTGGTTTTTGTTATCCACACACCGTTTTTTGTTCTAACACTTAAATTTCCGCTTGACGCATCAACTATATGCGAAAGAAAAGCCATATCGCCTATTCTTCTAAATTCTCCTATCATTTCCCCTCCAAAAGACCAACAATTTATTCCTGCATCAACTGTTTCAAATTCATAAAAAATTCATTATATCTTTTAAGCAGTTCCTTGTCATTTTTTTGAGATAACAAATTCTCTATATTTTTTAGCTCTTTTTTTATTTTTTTTATCTCAAACTGTCTTAACAGATACAAAAAAACCTTTCTTCTTTCGTATCTTTCTTCTATATCCGTATGTTCCAAAGCAAGAAGCCTGTAAATGTTATTTTTTAAATTACCATCTATACCTTTTTCAAATTTTTCCATAACAAAATCTTCACCGGACATATAATAATCAAGTAGCTTCAAATAAATCAGTTTGTAGTCACCGGAAAAATACTCCGCAAAGCCATTAGCATCATCTATCCACACAAAAAGTTCAATATCTTTTAATAAAAGACTCAAAATTGCGTCTTCTTTATCTATTATCTGGAAGAAACCTTTGACCTTTTCCCGTTTTATTAATATTTTGTCTGAAATTTTAAATTCTGAAGCCACTTTTGAAATATACGCTGAACGAGCAATAGGGTTTTTAATATTCAGAATAAGTGGCTTTATTTCTTGAACAGCCTCTATTTTTTCCTGCGGATTGCTCATATTGTATTTTTGTTTTAAAAATTTAATGATATAATCAAAATAATTAATTGATTTTTCAAGTTTTACCTTATATGCATCCAATCCGTTTTTCATTATAAAACTGTCCGGGTCATCTTTATTTTCAAGCACAACTATAAATAATTCCAAACCGCTTTCAAGCAAGATAGGCGCATTTCTCATCATAGCTTTCAATCCGGCGTTATCCGAATCGTAATTAAAATAAAGTGTTTTTGAATATCTTTTAATTGTCGTTAAATGATATTTTGATAAAGCCGTGCCAAGTGTTGCAACCGCATAATTTATACCGTTTAAATGAAGCCTTATGCAGTCTAAATAGCCTTCCGTAATAATAACAGAGCTATTTTTTCTCATAGACTCCTTTGCCTTTGATAATCCGTATAAAACTCTTTGTTTTGAAAAAATTTCAGTTTCAGGAGAATTTATATATTTTGCTTTTGTCGCATCGTTTTCCATTATTCTTCCGCCGAATGCTATTGTATTACCCCTTTCATCATCGATAGGAAATATAATTCTACCACTAAAACGATTGTAAAGACCGTTTGAACCGTTTGCAAAAATTCCACTTAGAATAAGTTTATCTTTTGAGTATTTTTTGCTTAAAATATTGAACAGTTCACTGTTTTTTGGCGCATACCCTATTTTAAATTTATCTATTGCCTCTTTATTTAAACCCCTTTTATTTAAATAATTGACCGCTGTGCGAGATTTTTGCAATGATTTGTGAAAAAATTCAGCGGCTTCCTTATGTATTAATATTAACGGATTCTCCTTTACCGAACCGTTTGATTGCTTAATTTCAATGCCATAGCGTCTTGCAAGCTCTTTTATTGCATCCTTGAACTCCATATTTTCTATCTTCATAAAGAATGTTATAACATCTCCACTTTCTCCGCATCCGAAACAGTGGAAAAAGTTTCCTTTGGGATTTACAGAGAAGGAAGGGGTTTTTTCAGAATGAAAAGGGCACAATCCAAAATAATTTTCGCCTCTTCTCTTTAATGGCACATATTGTGAAATTAAATCCACTATATCGACTCTGTTTTTAATCTCTTCCACTACATTATTCATTTTAAATGCACCACCGTAGCACCGTCTCCGCCCTCTTCCGGTCTTGCGGGATGGAAATTTTTCACAAACGGGTGACTGCTCAGCGTTTCTTTAACCATATCTTTCAAGATTCCACTTCCTATACCGTGCACTATTCTGACTGTTTTTACAAAACTTGTGCTTAATGAGTCCATAAATCTTAAAAGTTCAATTTCCGCCTCATCGCGTCTTTTTCCTATTAAATTTATTTCAAGCGATTCAAATTTATTCGATGAGGCAATCTCTATTTTCTTCTTCTTTTCTTGCTTTACCTTTGGAGCTTTTTTCAGATTGCTTAAAAAAGTGACAATTTTCTTACCGTCCGCATCGATTGAAGCTTTATTTGATTTTATTGTAGTTATTGTTCCTTTTAAGCCATTAAAAACAACCATATCGCCCACTTGAAAACTTTCATATGAGCTGTTTTTTTCTCTATTGAAGGTTTTATCCGCTTTTTCCTTAATCTTGGCTATACTTTTATGCGCTTTCGATATATTTTTTTCTTTGAGAAGGCAAGACAACTCGGATTGAAGTTCAAAAATCAGCTTTTCATACTCCCTTTTTTTACTCTCCTCTTCCTTCTTTGTATTTAAAATAAGTTTTTCCTTTATTTCCCGTTCGTTAGCAAGTAGTGTTTCATATCTTTTCTTTAAATCACTGAGCACCTTTTCCCTTTCTCCAAGCTGCTCCATTTTTTTTGACATACTCTGCTCAAGCTTATTGAAGACCGTCTCGCTATTTTTGTAAAATTCCACTGCTGTTGATATAATTTCCTGTGGCATATTAAGCGTCTTCAAGATATCAGTGCCATAACTTTGACCAATTTTACCATACTCCAAAAGATAGGTGGGCTTTAGCGTTAATTCATCAAATCTAAAAGCAGCGGTTTTGTAGCCTTTGGAGTAGAGCAGATACGCAAGTTTTTTATAATGGGTTGTTGTTATAAAAAAGCATTTGCCCGTTAAATTACTTATTATCGAATAAGCAACGGCTTCACCTTCATCAGGGGATGTCCCTGAGCCTATTTCATCAAGCAAAACCATGGAATTTTCATCTATCTTGTTGTAGATATTTTTTATGCCAATCATTTTTGCCGAAAAAGAGCTCAATGATTCAAGTATGTTCTGCTCATCGCCTATTATAGCAAATACCCCGCTAAATCTCCCTATTTCAATCTCTGAAGCAATGGGCGGTATATTTGAAAATAGGCTTAAAATAAGCAGACCGACCGTCTTTAAAAAAACCGTTTTACCACCTGTGTTTGGGCCTGTTATTATTAATTCTTTACTATTTTTCAGATTAATATCCACACTTATTACACTATCTTTTATATGATTTAAGATAGGATGTTTTACACCTTTTGCAAATAAAACAGGTTTGTCTGAAAATTTAATAATAGGCTGTTGCTGGTTTTTTGAATATTCAAATTTTGCAATCTGCAAATCAAAAAATCCAAGCCTCTTTTCATTATACCTAAGTTTTGCACTGTTTTTTCGAACAATATGCGTTAAAGCGGTTAAAATTTTTCTTTCTTCCGATTCTTCTTTTAAAATAAGTTCTTCAAGCTCGTTATTTTTCTTGTAAATTGAATCGGGCTCGACAAAAAAACCTCCCCCTTTTCCTATATCTATTATTCTACCGTTTACATATTCTTTAAAATTTGATTGCAGTAAAAGTGTATATCTTGAGCGTTTTAGAAAAACAGCCGTATCAATAATGACCTCTTTAGCCTTTGAATGTATGAAATTTTTCAAACTGTGAGTTATGTCGTTCTTTAAAGTTTTTATGCTCTCTCTGAGTCTGAACAGATAGCTCGTTGCGCTGTCTTTAATAAAGCCATGTTCGTCTATTGCCTTAACTATCTCATCAAAGAGATAATAGGGTATATCAAAAGCAATAAAGTTTTGACAAATGTCAGATTCATGCTCGTTAAACTCGTTTTCTATATTTTTGAGCATATTCAAGAAAATACCTATTTTTAAAAGCTCTTTTTCGTTCAATGTCCCAACGAAAGCATCTTCTATAATGTTCGATATAAAAACATCTTCTAAAACAAAACTGCCCCATTTATAGAAATAACTGAAAAACTCATTTAATATTTCAAAATCACTTTCAGCTTTTTTTATATCAAAAACAGGTTTTAAATTTGTAAGCGCATTTGCACCGTATTGAGTTTGTATGTAATTTTTAATAATATTTTTAAGTTTATCGTACTCTAAAGTGTCAAGCGCATTTCTCATAACACAAGAGTATAAATTTTTTTTATCTAATGACAAGATACTTTAAAAAAGAGCGCATTATGGGGGGCGTGTCTTGGTTATCTATGATTGTATCGCTCTATTATTTCATCGGCTTTTGCATCGTTTTCTATGTTTTTTATTGATTTAAGTATTTTTCTTAGGGTTTCTTGTCTGTGATTGGTATATTTATTTTTATACATAGCGCTATCGGCTGATGATATTAGTTCCTTTGTTGTTTTGAATTCACAGTTTTGCATGGCATAACCGTATGATGCGCTAAGGTATATATCTTCTTTTTGATTTAGATTATCTATGCTATCTTGTACTCTTTTTATAAATGCTTTGACGCCATCTTCGTCTGTATTTGGCATAATTATGGCGAATTCATCACCGCCTATTCTTGCTACTATGTCGTTTCCTCTTGCTTCGCTTGATAGTATGTCTGCTATTTTTTTTATTAGTTTATCGCCATTTTGGTGTCCCAATGTGTCGTTTATTATCTTTAAGCCGTTTAAGTCATAAATTACCAAAGCAAGCGGATAATTTCTTTTGTTGGATAGCCTTTTTATTTCTTCTTCGAAATACCTTCTGTTAAATAAACCTGTAAGCGCATCGTGGAATCCTATATATTCAGCTTCTTTCTCTTTTAGGTAGCGGTTTGTAATATCATATAGGGATATTATGAATATATCATCTTTTCCTAATTTTATAGTATTTATTGCAACTTCGAGCCATTTGTCTTTGTTTGTTTTTGTGGTTATTTTTATACTGCAATTTCTGCATTCACAATCTCTATTTTGAACTTCTTTTGTCGTATTTGTTAGTGTTTTGGCGTTTTTATAGCCAACAATGCCTAATATATCTTCTTTTGTTGTGTTTTCATCAATCTCTAAAATATCCTTTGCTACATCGTTCATATATATAATATCACCTTTCTTGTCTGTAGTTATAATACCTGTATTTATTATATCCATTAGTATTTTTAATCTTTCTTTTTCTTTGTCTATATTTTTAAATAAGAGAACGCTATCTGTTGCATCTTTAGCAATAGCTACAACTTCATTGTTTGTAAGTTTGTAAACTATAAATGAGAAATATTTTTCTTCATTTAAAGCAGGCACATTGCTCACATAGTCTATTGATTTTATGGTTATACCACTTTCAAACGCCTCTCTAATCTTTTGTATAACAAAAGGCATGCGCGTACATACCTCTTCGATATCTTTACCTATCATTTCTTCTTTTTTCTTGCCCATATATTTTTCTACACATTTATTTACATCGCTTATGACTATTTTACCATTCTTTTTATTGCAAACAAGGAGACAGTCGGGCATATACGAAGTAAGCAGTTGATATCTATTTAAAGCTTTTTTTAGCTCTAAATATGCCGTCTCTGCCTTATTTGAGATGCCGTTGATTTTTTCAGCTATATACCCTATGTCGTATATATTGAATTTTTGTATATCTAAGGTTTTCTTTTTTGGATATTCTTTAAAAAACGTTTCTATTAATTTTATGTCTTTTCTTATTGTATTATATAAAAAAATATACATAAAGAATATCATTATAATTATAATGATGGATAAAATGATAATAACTATAATCTTATTTGATAATTTTTTCTTAAAATCATTTATAGCAAGTTCCATAAATGATGCTCTTAAGTCCTTTATATAGTAACCGCTACCTATAATCCAGTTCCACGGTTTATATAAAACTAAATAGGACATTTTTAGACCGGTTTTATCTGAATTTGGCATTTTATATTCATATTGGATTATTGAATAGTTTTGTTTTCTTAAATCCTTTAAAAATAGTTTTCTAAAATATTTTCCTTTAGGGTCTGTAACATTGTCGGATAAACATTTGCCCACTATGTGAGGCTTGTTTGGGTTTGATAACACCCTTGCAAAGCAGTTGCCGCCATTTATGTTTATTAGTTCTGAAACAAATATGTAACCATGCCTATCTTTTCCGTATCTATAAGTAGACAGGTAATATAAAATATCTTCTTGAAGATTTCTTTTAAATGTATCTGTTTTTTCAGCGTAGCCTATATACCAATTAAACGGTTCAAACAGTTTTACATAACCCAACAATCCACACTTTTTATATTTTGTTTTTATGAAATACTCTTTTTTATTTTTATCGGTATAAAAGATTTTATTGGATAGGTAACATGAATGGTTGCTTGAGTATATTTTATTGCCTTCAAAATCATCTATAAAGAAGTATCCGTAAGAGTCGCTAAATTCTATAGATTTTACTGTGTTTATGATTAGTTTTTTTAATTCTTTTTCGGTCAGTTTATTTTTATTAAGATTATACATTTTATATGCTGTTGAATAGATTGTATATGTATTATTTCTTATCTTTGATTTAAGATTCCATATCTTTTCGACTCTTTTTCTATTTATATAATTTATAACAGAGTCAACACGATGAATTAAAAGCTCTTTTTTATCTTCTATATAGATTTTTTCCATTATCTCTGAATCGTTTTTAAAATCTTCATAGGTATAATATATCCAAGCTATGCTAATAGTAAGAGATGTTGATATTATGCTAACTACAGTAACTATGATTAGGAGTTTTGATAATTTTACTCTTTTCACTGTTAAACTTTTTCACCCCTGAGATATTTTTACTCGTCACTTTCTACTTTATAAAAAAAATTATTAAAATGCAAGATTATAATGCTGATAAAGTTTTAATATAAGTTATATTATTATTTAAATATTATTATTTAGTTAATTTAATATATTGGTTAAGGAAAATAAAATTTTAGTGCCGGGTTGTGGGTTTGGATATTATGCATTCTTGCACTTGATGAATTGTTTAAAAAATTTGTTAAATTTAAAATAATTTCCCACTAAAAGACACTTACACCCAAGGTGAGAAATTATTTTAACTTTAACATCTATTATCCATTAGATAGTTGTCAAGGTATGACAGTATTAAACACTATCAGCAGTTTTGTGAAACAAGTTCGAACTTAAGCTTATGTGCTTGTGTGTCGATAAATGTGTTGGGTTTGGCTGTCGTCTTGCTATCTCCAACATTGGCACATTTTTTGCTATGGTTAAAATAACACCGTGCTACAAATTAACTTTGGAGGTATAATATGATAATTAAACCAACCGTCCCCACAGCAACGACATTAGCGGTAAACCTAACACAACAAAGGCAACTATCTGGTGTAAAACCGGCAACTTCTGCCACATCCTCAGCAAATACTTCCGATACAATCTCTATTTCCCAAGACGCTCGTGATTTGCTTGCTGATCGGACAAATTATGCTATGAGACCTGAAAGTTTGTCCGTAGCCACCTTTGACACAGATCAAGGTTCAAAAAAAGTGGACATAAATACTTACTTTGCGCCCGGAGCTAACACTAATGGCGCAACAACATTACTTAACTCCCTTCCACCACTTCTATTGCCAAGCCAGAAGAATGTCACCACCCTGACCGAACATATTTCAAAGACGTTTCCAGATTTTTTGATTCAGAATAACATTTCGGCGGCACCATCAAGTATTACTTATGACCGTCAAGGACAAATACATTTTCCACCTGATTATCCCTACGCTTCTGAATTCCAACAGGCATTAGCTGATACCCCAACAATGGATGGAGAATTGAGAACAGTTAATGCACTTGCCTCACATTTGACTGAGATGAAAAAAACCATCCCGTTTCAACGGGAATATGGTGCCGCCACAACACAGTCCGAAACTGAAGCAGTTGTCGCAAAATACAGTTATCTGTTTTCTGACAATCGCCACTACGATAACATCACCTTGAATTTCACAAAGAATGGCCTTTTATCAATAACTGCTGATGGCAAGTCTATTGCGTAGAGCGCATTCGGGAAAAAAATAGGGGTCAGAAAAAAATAGGGGTCAGGTCTTGGATTGTGAATTTTACCTTTGCTTTTTTACCCCATTTTTTC
>JAMOPP010000184.1 GCA_027064405.1 Desulfurellales bacterium | reverse complement strand
TATCAGGATAACCCTTAAATCTCTTGCCATGGCAACAATCATTTTACGAAAATTATCAGCCTGCTTCTCTTCTTTGCTTTTATACTCAATTTTGCCTATCTTCGTCAGTGAAACAACAAGGAATAGCACATCACTACCGAATTCTTTTTCTATCTCTTCCTCTTTTGTATCCGTATCCTCCAAAACATCATGCAAAAAAGCGGCTACAATACTGTTTTCGTCAAGATAAAATTTACTTGCTATCATCGCAACATTAATAGGATGAATTATATAACTTTCTCCGGACTCTCTCCTTTGATTTTTATGCTTCTCATAGGTATACAAAAAAGCCTTATCTATCCTGTCAATATCTATATTTTTTGATATTATGCTTTTTTTAAAATCGTTATACAGGGATAATACGGTAGAATCTACTTCTTTTTCCACAACCCTTCTTTCATCTCCATTAAGCTTATAATTGTACTTTTTCTACCGATTATCTTATCCTCCGGCAATAGAGACTTATCGCCCCTTAAAAGGGAGTTGGCTCGAATAGCGGATACCCTTACAAGTTCATATCGACTGTTAAAATATTTTCTTGCTCC
Organism: Desulfurellales bacterium; assembly: GCA_027064405.1. GTDB lineage: Bacteria > Campylobacterota_A > Desulfurellia > Desulfurellales > Hippeaceae > JAMOPP01. The sequence goes on along the minus strand of JAMOPP010000184.1, from coordinate 5,425 downwards.
GTTAATTAAATCAGGTACAAATACATCCATTCTTAATCCTCCAAAAAATTTTTCGTATCTTGTTTCAGTTTTTTTATCAAATCAACCTTTTCTTTATCGAGAAATTTAAACCTTCTATGTTCCGAATCTATAATGCTCTCTAAAGACTTAACAGATGAATCGATATCATCATTAACAATACAGTAGTCAAACAAAGACACTTCATCAAGTTCGGAAATAGCCGTATGCAATCTTATGTTCATATCCTGTCTTACGCCGTCTTTTTTGATTCGTTTTATCCATTCATCAAAAGACGGAGGTAAAATAAACACACTTACCGCATTATCAAAACTCCGCATAACATTTTTTGCACCGGCTACATCTATCGCAAGCAGTGCATCATATCCGCTTTCAAGTATATCGACAAGCGCCTTTTTGCTTGTCCCGTAAAAATTATTGTGCACTATCGCATATTCTACAAATTCACCCCTTCGAATACCTGCTTTAAATCCCTCTTCATCCGTAAAAAAATAATCTATCTTATCCAATTCATTTTTTCGCGGTTTTCTTGTTGTATGGGTTACAACCCTCTTAACACTATTTGCCCTTTTTTTTTGAATAATCGAAGAGAGCGTGGTTTTCCCTGCTCCTGACGGAGAAGAAATAATAAAAATTATATTCACTCGTTTACCCTTTCCGAAATTGTAGACACAGCTATACCGGATAAAATAATATGACCCGAATCCATAATAATAACCGAACGGGTTTTTCTCCCCTGCGTCACATCTATTATTTTTCCATTTTCTTTAAGTTGCTCCTTAAGCTTCCTTATTGGGGTTGAATTGGGTGCAACAATGGCAACTATTCGTTCTTTATTCACAAAATTCCCAAATCCTATATTTATAACATATTTCACAACAACCTCATACCACCGCCAAATCAATTTCAGCTGCAAATTTATCAACCTTCGTTACAACGACATCTACACTCTCCGTTATCCTATACATTTTTCCTTTTCTTTTTCCAACCATAGCGTACACATCTTCGATATACTCATAATAATCATCTTTCAGTGTTCTTGCAGGAACAAAACCTTCAACAAAAAAATCATCCAATCTCACAAAAAAACCGGAGGGTATAATATTGATAATTGTGCCTGAAAACTTTTCACCAAGATACTGTCTCATAAAAGAGGCACTTTTTATATCCTTCATATAAAACTCTGCAGATTCAGTCGCAATTTCCCTATTCTGCACCTCACTAACAAGGTAATCAAAATTTACATCCCAAGTTTCCTGCTCGTTCAAACCGTTTTTTAAAGAAGATTTAATCATTCTATGGTTCTCCAAATCAGGATATCTCCTTATGGGTGATGTAAAATGCGTATAATTTTTAAAATTCAGTGCAAAATGACCTTTTTTCTCGGTAGAATATTCAGCTCTTTTTAAGGAACGCAAAATAAGATACGAAACCATTTTTCTCATTTTTTCATCTTTTATGCCTTCTATAACATTTTCAAGCTCTTTTGAAGATATACCGTCTTTTGACTGTATCTGAATACCCAATTTTTTTAGAAATCTTTTAAGCTCAAACAGTTTTTCTTCATCAGGATTATCATGTATTCTTCTTATAAATGTCTCGTATCTTTTTGATAAGAAATCAGCCGTCGCAAGATTAGCCGCAAGCATAAACTCCTCTATAATAAAATGTGCAAACAGCCTCGGCTTTTGAGATATTTTCACAACTTTATCCTGCTCCACTACAATTTCCGTTTCGGCAATATCCAAATCCAAACTCCCGTCTTTAAATCTCTTGCTCCTTAAAATTTTTGCAAATTTTGACATAAGTAATATTTTATCGTCACAAGTCTCATTTATACTCAGTTGATTATCAAGTACGGACTGGACTTTCTTATATGTAAGCCTGTTTTTATTTCTTATCACACTTTTGGTAAATCTATATTTCTTCATATTTCCGCGTTCATCAAATTCCATAATACAACTTAGTGCAAGTCTGTCTTTATCCGGAACCAAAGAACATATATCATCTGAAAGTTTATGTGGCAACATAGGAATAACAAAGCCCGGAAAATATACGCTAAAACCCCTACGCAGAGCCTCTTTATCTAAAAAGGAATCTTTCTTTACATAATGCGAAACATCAGCTATGTGAACAAAGAGTCTATATCCTGTGTCTATTTGCTCTATATCAATTGCATCGTCAAAATCCTTGGCGTCTTCTCCGTCAATTGTTACGGTATAAAAAGACCTAAAATCATCTCTGTTTTTAAAGTTTTTTTCATCGGGCTCTTTAATTTTTTCAAGTTCGCCTGCAACATCTTCGCTAAATAGATAAGGCAGATGAAATTTGTCTATTACCACATCTTTATCAATGCTATCATCATTCGGATCACCGTAAATTTTTACTATTTCACCTTGAGCACTTTTACGGTTTTTAGGGTATTTTGTCACATTAACCAAAGCAAGATATCCATCCTGAAGCTGAAAATTATGAGCATTCTTTACAATAATCTTAAAATCTAACTTTTTGTCGATAGGCTCTATCATCCAACTATTCATATGATTTACAAGATAGCCTATAATATCTTTATTTTTTCTTTTATAAACCTTTAAAACCTCTGCCATATATCCGTATGCTTTTTTACCTATTTTTATAAGCACCTCATCCCCGGATACCGCATGCAAGCTATTTATCAATCGTGGAAGTTGCAGCTCTTCCTTCTCATTATGTATAAACATTTTGCCATGTTTTCTCTTTAGCACACCTCTTACAACTTTTTCTCTACGCAGTGTTGACAAAACAAATCTATTTCTTGAAAGTTTTCTAATTTTGTGCATATTGCGGAGTTTTTTCAAATCCTTATAAAATCTTTTTACATTCTTTTTATCAATTCCCAAAGCTTTTTTTAATTCCGAACCACTCAACGGCTTATAATCTTCTGCGGAAAGTATTTTTAATATCTTTTCTATATGTTCCGACATATTCTCTCCCTGCTGTTAGGCAAATTCATTTCTTTTCTGTATTTTGTGACAGTTCTCCTTGTAATATTTATACCCAATTTTTTAAGATGTGCATTTATTTCATCATCGTTAAAAGGCTTGTTTTTATTCTCGGTTTCTACTATTTCTCTTATTGTATTTTTTATAAAATTCTTAGAAAATTTACCGTCAATACCGGACGAAAAGAAGTTTTTCATAGGTATTAACTTACCCTGAAAATCAATATATTTATTACTTACCGCCCTTGTTATTGTTGAAACATTAAACCCCAGCTCTTTTGCTATCTCTTTTCTTGAAAGCGGCATCAATATACCTTTTTCGAAAAATAGCCTCTGCCTTTCAATAACAATATTCATAGTTCTTAGAAGGGTTTTGTTTCTTTGCGCAATAGACAGGATAAACTGCTTTGCTTCCTTGTATTTTTCATTTGCAAATTCTTTTGCTTCGCTATTTTTTGAATATTTATCAAACAATTCTTCATCTATATGTATTCTGCTTAGGTTTTTTTCATTCAAAACAGCTATAAATTTATCTTTTATTTTTTTTACATACAAATCGGGCTCAATATAGATAAAATTATCGGAAAAAGAGTAGTTTTCAAGCGGATAGAGTGCAAAGTTGCTTAGTTCGCTGATAAGTATTTTAAAAATTTTATCGTCTATGCCTAATTTCGTTTTTAGCTTTTTTATATTGGGCTTATTTGATGAATACAAAATTGTTATAATTTTTTTCATATACTCCTTATACTCACCTTCACAATAAATTTCAGCCTGAAGATTCATAAATTCCAATGTGTCCAAAGATGCACATCCCAAAGGCTCTAAATTCATTATTATATGTCTTAACTCATCTATATAATCTATATCTTTTTCAAATCTATCTGCAATCTCGGCAATCTCAATGTCCAGAAAACCTTTTTCGTTTATGCTGTGTATTAAAAAAGAAGCTACTTCCTCCTCGCTTTCGTTCATATCAATTTCATATTTAAGTTCTTTCAGTAATTTCTTTTGAATAGTATCATTTGACGAAACAGCAACATCAAGCAAATCAAATCTCTCATCTGAAGAAAATCTTTCTTTGTAGGCGTCGTTAATTTCTTTAATTTTACTCTCTTTCTTTTCCTCATATCTGTTAACACTTATATCTTCATCAAATTTAATTAGAGGATTCTCCTCAAGAATAGTTTTCGCCTTCTCCTCTATATCCAAAACATTCATAGCAAGTATCTTTAGTGATAAATCAAGGTTTGGAGTAAGAATTAGTCCTACATTTAGATTTAAATCGTTTCTTAATTCAATCATAGGCAAAAGCTCTTACCCAAGTACATATCAACAATTTTATTATCGGAAGTCAATTCGTCCGGTGTTCCTTCTTTGACTATTTTACCATCATAAAGCATATAAGCCCTGTCAACAACATCAAGAATTTCTCTTACATTATGGTCAGTGATAATTATGCCGATTCCTCTTTCTTTTAAGTTCTTAATAATGGCTTTTAGCTCATCTACAATTATCGGGTCTATTCCGGCAAAAGGCTCATCAAGCAACATAAATTTAGGTTTTGTAGCCAATGCTCTTGCAACCTCCACCCTTCTTCTTTCTCCACCACTTATGGCATAGGCTTTTGTCTTTCTTATATGGGATATATTCAAGTCTTGCAGAATTTTTTCAAGCATCAACCGTCTCGCACCTTTATCTTTATATATAAATTCCAAAATAGCATAAATATTATCTTCAACACTAAGACCTCTGAATACCGACGGCTCTTGAGGAAGATAAGATAAACCGCCTTGAGCCCTTTTATACATAGGATAGTGCGTAACATCTTTATTATCTATATATATTTCTCCGCCATCAGGCTGTATAAGCCCTGCAATCATATAAAAAGTAGTTGTTTTTCCTGCACCGTTTGGACCAAGCAGTCCTACAACCTCCCCTTCTCTAACCTCTATATCTATACCTGCTACGGCAACCTTCTTTTTGTATATTTTTTTTAAATTTTTACATTGAATCATAACAACTCACAATTTAAGAATTTACAATGCGCTTTAACCGATTTAAATGCACAATGCAATTAAATAATACACCAAATATAGCATTTTTACAACCAAATATAACATTTTGTCAATGCAATTTAAAAATGTCCCCTCCTTTTGACAAAGTAAAAATGTCCCTTTTTCTTGTTTTATCTATCCTTTTTATCCTTTACTCATAGATAAAGAAATAGAACGGAAAGTAATCTTTGAATAACAAGAAAGCGGCTTGTCCGCTTTCTTTGTTTTGTTCGTTTCTGTTTTTTCTTCTTTTTCTATTTCTTTTATCTTTAATTCTTTATCTTTATAAAAGACTCTTATATTTCCATAGATTGATTCTTTAATTAACACCTTCTGTTTTCTTCTTACAGAATAGATATCTTTTATCTGAAGC
>JAMOPP010000183.1 GCA_027064405.1 Desulfurellales bacterium | reverse complement strand
AAATGTAAGTTAAAAGACTAGATCATTATTGTTTTGTAACCAGAAAAGATGCCCCAGAATCAACTTATTGGATTACATAACCTTTTACAATACGTTTCGAAAACATTCTACGATAAATTATATGAGTCCTATGGATTTTGGACGAAAATACATAAAACAGGTTGCTTAAAATTTTGTGTGCATTTTTTGACCACTACACCAAACACTATGCCTTATATATGAAGTTTTTTACTTAGCCATCGGTTCTACTTTTTACAGGTTCATCAAAATTGACTGAAAGAAATTTCACACAAAATGGCTGATAGAACCAAGAGAGATTTATAATGAAAAGATTAATTATCATATCATTGTTAATTGTAGTCTCAGGATGTGCTACTTCCGCTGAATACAATGCAGCTAATCTGCAGTTTCGTCAAAACAATTATATAAAAGCCCTTGAATATTACGAGAGAGCATTATCAAAGGCTGTTACTCAAAGCCAACGCGATGTAATTTTGCGTGCTATCCATAAGACAAAAAACATGATTGAAGATAAGGTTCTAAGTGAGGCTTACAAAGCCTATCACCAGTCATCTCCACCGACGATTAAATCAATCAATTCAGCTATATCTATACTTTCGGATAGCTTACATTATAACCTCTCACATAGGATTTCCGACAAGATAGCAGAATATAATCAAGAAAAAAGACGTTTATTGTCCAGTGTCAATGCCTTAGAAAAGAAAGCAGATAAGTTGCTATCAAAAGGAGAGTATTTAAAAGCTCTTAATGTGCTTAAGAAAGCCATACAAATGGACGAAAGTAATAGGCGATTATTGGCTAAGATATCTAAATTAAATAAAAATATAGAGGAACTTAAGGAAAGATATTTACAGCAAATCGATAAATTACTGATCAATGAAAACGGAGAAGAAGCAGATGTTGTTTATAATAAATTGGTCCAGATTGCACCAGAGTCTCCTAACCTAAAAATATTACAGCTCAAAATAAAAAAAGCAAAAATAAAACAGTTGTTAGTGAAACTCTCTGTTTGGAAATCCCAAAACAGATATTTTACGGCATATCAAGCCCTTACCAACTCAGATTGTGGAAAATTAAATGATGAAATAATAAAAATAAGGTCTTTAGGTAGTCGATACTACTATGATAAAGCAAAAACTCAGTTCAATTCTGGTAATAATTATTTAGCTTACATAAATTTAATAAAAGCAAAAAAGCTTGCCCCAAACGATATTCGAATCTTTCAACTGTATAGAGATGTAGAGGATATAGTAAATCAAAAGATCCAAAAGTATATCGCTATTGCTACTTTTAATGCACCAGTTAACAACCCAGACATTGGAAAGTTGTTATCTGATGCTTTGATTAGTAGACTGTTTAAAAGCCTCCCTTATGGAATAAGTATAGTAGAAAGAGAAAGAATAGATCTATTAATTATGGAAAGGCGGAGAAAGTTAGAAGATATCGGAAACTTATTGGGAGTTCAAATGATAGTTACTGGTAATGTGTCCTTGTTTAAAGTGGATAAAAGTAGCTCAAAAAGAACGGTCATTGCAAAAGTGAAGCTTGGACAGGAGAAAATCCAGAACTCTGAATTTTTGAGAATGATAAAAATTTATGGTAAGAATACTAAAAAATGGCCATACGTACCGCCTATGACACAAACTCGCGATAAATTTAAATTTGTTCATTATAAAAAAGGAAAGGTAACTTTAAAGGCATTTGGCAATGTATCGGTTCGCATTTTTGATACAAATAAAGCCGCCATTGTATATGCAGAGGATTTCAAAGATTCAGTTGAGAAATCTGATACATTTCAAGAACCGGTAGAAGGGACAAATATAATTGATGATCCTTTAGAATTACCTACAGAGACAGAAATTGAAGAAGAATTACTAAATAAACTAATTGACAAAATTGCAACCATAATTGGAAAAATATTTGAAGATAGAGAAAAAAGATTCCTGGAGTGGGCAACGTTCTATGTAAAGAGAAAAGAATATTCGGAGGCTCTTAAATCCCTTGCCCAAGGGTATTTGTACTGTAAAAAAGCAAAAAAAAATAACAAAACTTCAAAAAAAATATATGACTTGATGATTGATTTAACAGAAACCAAGTTAAATGTCTCGTAGATTTAGCAGCAACTATAGGGGTTCCTCAACGCTTCGTGTGAGTCTGATCCTTTTTATAATAAAATCCACACAAAACGTCGAGGAAACACATTACCAAATTAGGATCCAAATCCATATGGAAAATAATTACAACTAACTGAGTTCTTTTGTTCAATTCAAGGTGTACTGTTGGCTTTGATAACTAATCATAGTGATCTACCAAATCACATAGGGAAATATAAGATAATTAGAGAAGTGGGAAGAGGTGGAATGGGTATCGTTTATGAGGCCATTGATCCCTATATAAAGAGAAAGGTAGCTATTAAAAGAATCAGATTAGATTCAATCCGAGAAACTGTAAACCTGGAAAAGTGGAAAAAGTATTTTCTAAACGAAGCAAGATTAACGGGTAATTTAAACCACCAAAATATCGTCACAATTTACGAGGTCGGCGAGGATTCAGAAATATTGTATATAGCAATGGAATTTGTTGAAGGCAAAAGCCTAAAACAATTAATTACATCTCAAGGAAAGCTTTTTCTTGGGCAAATTTATAGCATAATGGGTCAAATCTGTAATGCTATGTCATATGCCCATCAAAGAGGTGTAATTCATTGCGACATTAAACCTGGAAATATTCTTGTAACTAATAATGAGAAAGTTGTTATAGTTGATTTTGGAATAGCAAGGACATCTGAGTTTGACATTACCGAGAATCTGACTCTTGTGGGTACCCCGAGCTATATGTCACCAGAACAGTTAAAAAAAGGCAAAGTAGATTATCGTTCCGATATTTTTTCCATCGGAGTAGTTTTATATGAGATGATAACGGGTCAAAAGCCCTTTTCAGGTGAAAATATTGCAATAGTTATAAAAAAAATTTTAACTGAAGATCCTCCAAATATCACCTCGATTATGCCTGATTTTTCATCAGAATTCAACCAGATACTCAAAAGATGTCTAGCCAAAAACCCAGATGAACGATATCAGAGTTGCAAAAAATTGTACAATGATATCATTGCCTGTCAGGTTTCATTGACAGATATTCATAATGCTGATAATGATACCCTATATAGAAATATTCACTCTGAAAATACAGATAAAGCAGCGACTATCAAAAAGAAAAAACCTGTTTTGTCCCTAACTCAGTTTCTCGGAAAAGGAATCTTAAAAAAGGCGGTTATTTTATTTGTTGTGCTTTTGACAGGTGTTATTACTATTTATCTGTTCAAAAGATTTAATGTTTCAAAAAATGAACTACCCCGCAGCAAGCTGCCGGGGTATCAACAACCAACTGCGAAAATTGAATCGCAGCAAGCTGCGGGGAATTTACCCGAAGAGATTAAAATTTATCAATCTATTGCCCAAAATAAAAATGACTTTTCAAATAGAAAATCTATTTCTGTACCAGTGACCCATGATGACTATGTCTTACTGGCTAAGAGATTACTAAAAGCCGGGGACTACAATAGAGCGGTAGATGTTTTATGCAAAAGACTGGGGCTTCAAAAAAATAGTCATCAGATTCACTACCTTATGGGTATAGTTTACAAAAAACATGGACAACTTGACAATTCATTTTCTGAATTTAAAAAGGCCATTTCCTTAAATCGAACATTTCCTCTTCCTTATAAAGAATTAGCAGATATTTGCGAAACAAAAGGTAAGATTCGCCAGGCCATATCTTTTTATCTACAATACTGCATGTTGGAATCAAATAAAAAGAAAATGGCAAAATGCAAAAACAAACTGGAAGAACTGCAAACTAAACTTCAGATAAAAGAAAAAAAGGCAGACAGCTCGGAAAAGTTGGCATCATATTTGAGAAGAGAAAAATATGACAGTGCAACTAAAAAGTTTCAAACTGCTTTATCGGTAAACCAACATAACAAAGAACCAAATAAATATCTAAAATTTGCAACCAAGCAAAAGAAGAGCAAAACAAAAACAAAAATAGACAAATACTATTCTGAGGGAATTAGATCATTGAGAGGGAAAAACTTTTCAAGTGCCATATTTTTTTTTAAAAAGGTATTAGAAATAGATCCAAATCATAATGATGCTAAAGAAAAACTGCATTTAGCTAAACAAAATTTACGAGATTTAAATAGTGCAATTAAACAACACTGTGAGAAAGGACGTCAATTTATGAACAAAGGAGATTACTTAAAGGCAATCAATTGTTTCAGCAAGGTATTGAGATTAGATCCCAACAACAGGGAAGCAAAAGAATACCTTAAAAGAGCAAAAATAGCATTCAAAAACCAAGAAAGGATCGGTTACAAAAAACAGGGGGATGCCCGGTTGCCGCAGGGTTGGTAAACGGATAGATGTGTAGGGTGAAATTGAAGTGATTTAATTGAAATGGACACTCTGTTAAGAACAATAAAAACAAAGGGAAGGGTATTCTAAGGCGAACCCCATGTCAAGACCATTTTTGGCTCACTTTATTATGACCATTTACATAAGCTAACATCAGCGTGAGCGGGACACCGTAGTAGCACAAGATTTGCACTGCGGAAGTGGCTCCAACTCCACGCCATTGTTAGGCCAAAATTTGTTTTCAATATCAATTTTTGTGCCATCTTATATCTGGCATTTTCCCCGGACAAAGAATTCCTTGCTGGACTCTTGTTGGAGTTTGAGTGCTGAGCTCTTGATACTCCCAATACGTAAAATACAACGCCCCCGGTGTGTTAACCGCTCTATTCTCAAGCACACGAAAAGATCCAATATTCACAGAACCTCTTTGAGGCACAATATTTATGTCAGTTCCACCTCCTAAGCTATGAGGTATAGCGTGACCTCTATGATATTTTTTCCCCGCACTTAGAGGATATCCTCTCATTCGAGACTTATCCCGCAGCTTATTATTCTTTCCCTTACTAATACCCCAAGCTGCTATTAAACGCTCTTGGCCAATATCAAATAGGTATGAGAACCCTGTATTACTGGTTTCAACGACCTGGGTATGTGCTTCACCGACTAACTCATAGTAATCATCAAGCCATTTGCTAATAAGATATTCCACTACACCCTGTATATCTCCCTGCGATGTAGCCTTTTTCCAACGAAGATTAAGCTCTGGGTAATTTAGCATTTCATTACTCTCCATCACTATTGATGAGCCCGTAAAAATTACAACAACTAACCAATTGATATAATTGTAAATACATATATTTTTAGGTTGTTTTTTTGCTCTACGTTTTGGTATAAAAAGGTCGGATGTTAACCAAACTGTAGGTGAAAAACATGATACATATCAAAAATCATAGATAGAAAGAATTTTTCGATCCCTGGAGTTTTTTTTGGCTATATCTGGATTTCTCAAACGTTCATTTTCTCGTATATACTATCGTTTCAGGGAATAGCATCATTTTACATGATTATAAAACATACCGGAATCTACGCTGGAATATCAAGATCCCCTAACATTAGAAAAATGATGTTAGAAAAAGCATTCGATATATGAAAAAAGACTGATAGTATGGATGTTGAATTCGTCAAGGTCAAACCCTTCGGGTGCTGCACTCCGTTACGCAGCCTTGACAAATTCACCTTACCATGCTGAACCTGAATGCGCCGACGGCAAAAGAACGCCGACCTTTTACCTCTGACTCAAGAACTATTATAGGGTGAAATCATTCCTCAAAAACCGTTGAGAGTTTCGGATTGACCCAATATTATTAGATCGTCAATTTCAGGTGGATAAGCCCAATATGGTTTGGGCAGCGAGATAACCTATATTTGGACATCAGAAGGCTGGTTGTATCTATCAGTGATAATAGACTTGTTTTCCCATCAGGTAAGTAGGCTGGGCCATGGACAAACGGATAAAAATCCAGTTAGTAAAGGATGCTCTTTCAATGGCATACTGGAAACGGAAACCTTTACCTGGTCTGTTGCATCATTTCAATAGAGACAGCCAGTATGCGCCGACTATCAGAGACTTTTAAAGCAATATCAGATGATTCCCAGCA
>JAMOPP010000182.1 GCA_027064405.1 Desulfurellales bacterium | reverse complement strand
AATTTAACGACAGATTTAGATATTCAGATACAGCAAGCGATGTGGCGTTCCTATTAATGGATCTTGAAAATTACGGCAGATACGATTTGTCAAATTTGTTTTTGCGTTATTATAGCGAGTTTTCAAAAGACGATGGCTTGAAAAAAATATTGAACTTTTATAAAATTTACAGGGCTTTTGTTAGAGGCAAAATTGCATTCTTCCAGCAGAATAGGGATGAGGCAAATAGATATTTTGACCTTGCTTTTGGCTACATTCCGAAAATTTATAAACCGAAATTAATAGTTATGTGCGGATTGAGTGGTTCAGGGAAAAGTTATATAGCAAATCTGTTAAAAGATGAAATAAATGCAGAGGTGATAAGTTCCGATATTTTGAGAAAACAGCTTGCGGGATTAAAAGAAGATGAAAAGGATTTGTCTGATTTTGGAAAAGGAATTTATTCAAGCAAAATGAGTGATAGGGTTTATGCTCAAATGAGTGAAAATGCATACAATCTGTTAAAAAAAGGTAAAAGCGCCATCCTTGATGCCACATACCTTACAGAAAAGGCAAGAAACGGCGTAAAGGAAAGTATGAAACGGCTTGCGATTGAGCCAACTACTGTTTTTGTTGACACAGACGATAAAACGGTCATTGAGCATTTTAAAAAAAGAGAATATGAGCAAAATGCATCAGATGGAAGATATGAAATCTACATAAAACAGAAAACAATTTTTGAAAAGCCTGCAAATTGCATAACAATAAATCCGAATATGTCAACCGATAAGGCTATCGAATTAATAAAAAATGAAATAGAGAAGTAATTAAAATCAAGCGTTTAAAGGTTTATTAATTAATTACAGTGCCCGTAAATAGTCTTTATTTTCTCGGCAATTTTTGGCTGTTTAAGAAATCATTAATATTATTAACTATGTCTATATTTTTACCCTTAGGTTGCGCAATAGTTTTTATTGTATTTTTTGCCATTTTATAATTATGCATTTTAATGTAGGCTATTGTTAAGTTAATCTTTAAATCTTGATCATCCTTGATTTGTAATGCCTTTTTAAGCACTTCTGCGGCATCTTTATAATCTGAGGCGTTCATATATCGCACCGATAAATTATTATAGAGTTCTATTTTGCGAGGGAAACGCCGTATAAGCTTTTTATAAGCTGAAATAGCAATCTCATCATTAGAGCTTTCAGTATCATTCAGCAATTTGTTTACATCGCTTTTTGCTTTTATCACTGCACTGTTTGCTACAGGGCTGCTTTTAATATCTTTCTCTTTATCTTCATTTTTTTTAATAGCAACTGTAGCCTTAACCTCTTTATTCTCTATCCTTCCGTTACTTTGTTCCATTATTTTTGTATTGTTCTTTTTCACTTTAACAATATCGGGTTTTTTTATAGCTCTTTCAGTTATGTATTTTGTTTTTAAATCAGTCGCAAGCTTTGGCTTTTTTATAATTTTTTTAACAGCACTTTTTTTCTGCTTTGTTTTGTTGTCAAAAACAAGTTCAACGCTCTTTTTATGAGCAATTTCTTTATGTTTAACATCAACAATACGACTTTTTATAATGATTGCAGATACAAATAAAACAGCGACAAAGACAACGGTAACGATAATTAAAAAATACGGTGGCTTGTGTTTTTTATTAAATTTAGGAATATCGTCTTTTTTAGACCGTTTTGATTCTATGTTTGAAATTGCGTCGTAGAGTTTACTCATATGCAATCAATGTAATACGATAGGTTTGAGTAATATTACAAGTTCAACATTATTGGAAAGATGTTCCTGTTGTTTAAATGTTGAGCCGAAAATCGGCAAATCCGACAAAAAGGGTACACCGCTGTTGTTTCGCTGTTTGGTTTTACTCACAAGACCGCCAATTGCAATAATATTTCCACTTTCAACATTAACAACCGTGCTCGCTTCTCTTAAATCCACAGTTGGAAGGGTGTATGTGTTTCCGTCCACCTCCTTTTCATCAAGAGAAACAAGTTTACTTTTTATAGGCACAATCCTTAAAAGAACCTTTCCGTTTTCCTTAATAAAAGGTGTTATACCAAAAACAATCCCGTCAAAAATAGATGATATATCTACGGTTGGCGTTGTTGTTGATGTTCCTCCGGAGACTGTTTCTGTCGTTACCTCTATTTTTTTTATGAAACTTACCGACCTTCCAACCGAAAGTATGGCTGGCTGTGCGTTCATAACTCTAAGGTGGGGTTCGCTGACAAGTTTTAGAGAACCGAATTTGGAAAGTGCATTAATTGTTGCATTGAACTGTCGGCTGGCTTTTATTTTGTTTATGTTGAATACCATTGCAGGAATACTGTTCCCAAAATCAATTGTTCGTTGACCCAAGTTCACCGTTCTTGCCAAAACATTCCAGTCTATTCCAAGTTGCCAATTTTTTGTAAGATTAACCTCTATAATTTTCGCCTCAATCATTACCTGTCTTTTATAGCTGTTTGATATTGCATTTATATATTTTGTAACGAGCTTAATTCTGTTAGGCTCATCGGTAACCATAAGAATCCCGCTTGATTGATCAAGGGTGAAATGTCCATTTGCAGAAAGCATATTTTTGATATTATCTTCAAGAACTTTGTAGATATCGCCCTTTTTCGTATTACTCGACGATTCGAGTGTAAAACTTCCCTGTAAAGGAGATGTAACATCATTATCATCTGAGCTTCCGCTCGAGCCTCCCAACACATCTCCGCCAAGTGTAGCTTTTGACGAACGCACTACACCTAAGAAACCTATGTCATAAATCTTACTTTCAAAGGGTGTTATCCATACGGTTTTTTGACGCTTTTCCCAGGAGACGCCTGCTATACCCGTTATCGTATTTAAAGCATTTCTGAGCGAAACATTGTCTAAGGATATATTAATTGTCTGATTTTGAACATATTTATCAAGTCTGTTATCAAAAGCCACATTTAGTGATTTAGACTTCAAAATTTGCACTATTGCATCCTTGTAGGATATTGCTTTTGCACTTAAACTCACTTTTTCCAAATCCAGGATACTTATTTTTTTCTTTAAAGGTTTAAAATTAAAATTCACCGGCTTATCGGCTCTTAAATATTTCTCTACCGCTGAGGGTTGTGCTTTTCTTATATTGTGTTGCTCGCTACCGCACCCTGATATAAGAAAAATCATAAGTGTAATAATTATTATATTAACTTTTTTCATTAGCCACCACCTTTAAATTCAGCCATTTTAATTTTTTATTAACCTTAACAAAGACCCTGTTTCTTTCAATTTTAATAACCTTTATATTGCCGCGATGTTCACCTTCTTTAAAAGAAAGTCCGTTAATTACACAAGATTTGCTTGTTCCGCCTATATAAATCATATTAAGGATTAAATTATATTCTTTTTTTCCAAGAGAATGCGGGTTAAATGCATTATTATTTCTGAATGCATCTATATTTATGTTGCCTTTTATATCTTTATTATTCTTTTCAAATTTTGGCATTTCAATTGAAGC
Source organism: Desulfurellales bacterium (assembly GCA_027064405.1). Taxonomy (GTDB): domain Bacteria; phylum Campylobacterota_A; class Desulfurellia; order Desulfurellales; family Hippeaceae; genus JAMOPP01. The sequence goes on along the minus strand of JAMOPP010000182.1, from coordinate 2,746 downwards.
GATATGCGGAACGGAAAAATTAATATTGCTATCAAAATATGAGGCAAAAAAATATGCAACGATAAGAGCTATAAACAAAATTGCAAAAGAAAAATAATGTTTCATTTAATCACCAAAAAATAGAATTGCCTTTTTGCCACGCAGAACAAATTCTATGCTGTTTTCCCCGTTTTTATGGTTTTGCTCAAGTGAAAACTCAGACAAAAAAAAGAAACCGTCTTGGCTGTATGTGCTGTCAAGAATCTTATTTAACTTCGATAAACTACTGTAGGAAGCAAATGTAGCTTTAATGTTTATCGGCTCTACTTTAATATCTCGAATTTTATTGGAAAACTCTTTTTTGTAGTGTAAATAATTATTAATTTCTTCTTCGTTACGATTCTCTTTTTGTATTTCTGTATTAAGTTGATTCATACTGACAGTTATCTTTTCTAATTTTGTTGTTGTTATCATATAAAATATCAACGATATTGAGAGCAAAAACGAAGAAACAGATATAAAAATATACTTTCTTTTATTAATATCCACTATAACCCACTATTTCAATTCACCATAAAAAGAAACCTTATTGTTGAGATACCCTAAACTTAATATTTTCAACCTACATACACAAAAAACATCACCAATATTATAACAAAAAATATTACAACTATCAAAGACTTTAAACCGTTTTTATGCTCTATGTCCAAAGAATGTGCAGCTTGCTTGATGTCAGAATACAAAATTGCCTTATTTTCTTTTGAATATGAGATTATCATAGCCCTTTTCATTATGCTGTTGATATTACGAGGAATACCCTTGCTAACTCTATGCAGTAGCGATTGAGCATATCTTGTCATTTTAATTGAACCGCCAGCCTTTGCCGCACGGAAGTTCACATACTCGTCTGTTTCCTGTTTATTAAACGCTTTTAGTGTGCACCTTATGGTTATCCTTTGATTGAGTTGCCTTATCTGATTTTTTACCATCTTTTCAAGTTCGGGCTGACCGGATAATACAATATAGAGGGGCTTTGAGTCTTGCAACTCTATATTGGATAGAAGCCGTATCTGTTCAAGTGATTCTATGGGCAAACTCTGCGCCTCATCTATAATAAGCAAAAGTTTTTTATTATCCTGTGCGAGTTTTATAAGATAATCCTGGAAGATGCGTAAGTTTTCGGATAGATCGGAGTTTCTTGGTTCTATTCCCAAATCGTTAAGAATTGTTTTGATAAGTTCAATAGGTTTCAGCATAGGCGTAACAATCAAAGCTACTTCAAAGTTCTCATCGAGACCTTCAAGGAATTTGCGTATCAGCGTGGTTTTGCCCGTTCCGGGGTAGCCAATCAGCATAAAAAAGCCGTCACCGTCTTTTAAAAAGTAATTTAAAAGCTCAAGGGTCTCTTTATGGGATTCTGAGGGGTAAAAATACTCAATATCCGGCGTTAATCTAAACGGCTCATCCCTTAAACCAAAAAACGGCAATCTATCTTTCATATAAAAATTATATCCATAGGGTTAGTTTTGTAAAGAAAAGAATGTTATTAGATGTATCGAAAACTTAAACAGAAATCGGCAGACTGAGAAAGCCTGCCGATATTTTTCTCACAAATCAATCAAAATTAACTTTTAGAATGCTAACCAGTATATATCTGCATATGCTCTACTCGTAGTATAATCATAATCACACTGAATAGTGCCTGTGTTGTACACACCATCATCATATTTTTCATCTAATGATTTTATGATTTCAGTAGGAACATTCTCAACATAAATATAGTTTCCGCTTTTTCCAGAACTATTTATGTTGTTGGCGTATCTAACAAGATATCTACCGCCAAAAGGAGTCCTTTTTGCTACTTTTACTTCATTATGCACCGACGGATCACCGCTGATAAATCCGGCACCGGCAAGCTCCTGCCAAAAACATATTCTCTCCTTGTTTGTATCAAATAAACCGTTACCGTTTCCACGAGTACAACTTTTAGCGCCAAACCCTGCAGGTGGAGTAGCAACTCTATTCATAGGATCATCTCCGGGCAAATATTTATACCTATCTTGATAGGAATAGGTTGCCGCCACTATGCCGTCTATGTCGCTTTTTATTCTTTTCATCTTGGCATTTTTAATCATCTCTTGTCCTTTTAATACAGAGCCAAGGAGTAAACCGATAATCACCAGCACAATAGCCATCTCAATGAGTGTAAAACCCGACCTTCCTTTAAGATTTGTTTTTCCCAACATATCTAACACCTCCAATAAAATTTTTTAAATGATAAACATCAATTCTTACATACCTGACAATAGCGCTTTTTCCACATTTTGTCAATGGTTAGAACTCGCTTATACATTTTATTTCACCTCTACTTTTTTTACTTTACCATGTTTGTATGAAATTGTTGCTTTTTTTCCATTACTATCAGTAATTGTTATCTTGTTTCCTTTTTTCTTATACTTATATCCCTTAGGCAGATTCAAATCTGATTTTTTAGGGGGTGTGCTCGGAAAATCTTTCGTTATCTCTGCGGCATAGGAGGCCAGATTTGAAAACGCCGTACCACTGCCGTTATTGCCACCGCCACTACCATTGTTATTGGAATATCCATTATCTTTGCACCATTTATTTAGTTCGGCAAAGGTGTATGTCTTAACTATATCGTCATAATCTTTACTGTATGGATGGGTTGGATTGTCATAAATTCTTGTTCCTCCCGAAACCTTTGCACCGGTTTTGTTCAAATCATCAAGCTTATAATTAGAGCCTT
>JAMOPP010000181.1 GCA_027064405.1 Desulfurellales bacterium | reverse complement strand
GCAGGTGGCAAAATAGGTGTGTTGGTTGAAATTAACTGCGAGACTGATTTTGTTGCAAATACAGATGAATTTTCAAATTTATGCAAAGATATTGCTATGCAGATAGCTGCAACAAATCCTTTGTATATTTCAAGAGAAGAGGTTCCTGAGGATGTTATTGAAAAAGAAAAAAATATTTTAAAAGAGCAGCTAAAGTCTGAGGGTAAACCTGAAAATATGCTTGATAAAATTGTTGAAGGAAAAATAGAAAAATACTTTGAAGAATCTTGTCTTGTAGACCAGGTATTTATTAAAGACAGTAGCCTAAAAGTCAAAAACATAATAGAGAATGCGATAGCAAAAATGGGTGAAAATGTTGTTGTAAGAAGATTTGCAAGGTTTGGATTGGGAGAAGAATAGTTGAGTGAAGCTGTCTATTCCAGAATACTTTTAAAATTAAGTGGAGAAGCCCTTATGGGCTCTCTTTCCTATGGTATATCGGAAGAAACTATACAAAGCATATCGCAACAGATAAAGGATGTGAAGAATCTTGGCGTTGAGGTATCCGTTGTTGTTGGTGGCGGTAATATATTCAGAGGCGTAAAAGGCTCTGCTATGGGTATGGATAGGGCATCTGCGGATTATATGGGTATGCTGGCAACAGTTATGAACGGATTGGCGCTTCAGGATGCTTTGGAAAAGATAGATGTTCAGACAAGGGTTATAACTGCTATTGAAATGAGGGAAATAGCAGAACCATATATAAGACGAAGGGCTTTAAGGCATTTGGAAAAGGGTCGTGTTGTTATTTTTGTTGCAGGTACCGGTAACCCGTATTTTACGACAGATACCGCAGCTTCTCTGCGTGCTATGGAAATGGGTGCGGATATAATTTTAAAGGCAACCAAGGTAGACGGGGTATACGATAAGGACCCTGAAATTCATAATGATGCTGAAAAAATTGATACGATAAAGTATATTGAAGTTTTGGATAGAAATTTAAGGGTTATGGATTCTACTGCAATATCTATGTGTATGGAAAACAAAATGCCTATTGTAGTTTTTAATATTAGAAACTACGGTGATTTAAAGAATATTGTTTTAGGTGGCAAGGTTGGAACAATAGTTAAATAGCAAAATGTGAGGTTAATTATGGATAAACTAATTGAAGATTATAAAAAAAGCATGGAAAAAACGCTTAGTTCTTACAAAAAATATCTTTTGACTGTAAAAACCGGTAGGGCACACGGTGCTATTTTTGAAAATTTGGTTGTGGAAAGTTACGGGCAACAGATGCCTATAAATCAAGTTGCAACTATCTCTGCGCCTAATTCATCAACAATTGTAATACAGCCGTGGGATGAATCTAACCTAAAAAACATAGAAAAGGCAATTTTAAAAGCCAACCTCGGTTTTACGCCTCAGAATGACGGCAAAGTAATAAAGATAAATATACCTGCTATGACGGAAGAAGATAGAAAAAAAGTTGTAAAACTCCTGAAACAAGAGGGCGAAAGATACAAGGTTACGCTGAGAAATAACAGAAAAAAAATTAATAAATCCATTAAAGATATGGAAAAAGATAAAATAATCTCAGAAGACGAAGCAAGAAAAGCTGAGAAAAATATTCAGAAGATTCTGGATGAATATGTAGATAAACTTGAAAATATAACTAAAAGTAAAGAAAAAGAAATAAACTCCATTTAATGATAGAAAATTTTCCTTACCATATTGCCATTATAATGGATGGTAACGGCAGATGGGCAGAGCAAAGAAATAAAAAGAGAATCTACGGCCATTTTGTAGGTTCTCAAGTTATAGATAATGTAATCAAGGGATGCTTGGATTCTAAGGTTAAATATTTAACTCTTTACACATTTTCTACAGAGAATTGGAAAAGACCCCATCACGAAGTTAACTTCTTACTTCATCTTTTAAATGTAAATATTAGAAAAAAGAAGAATATGTTCAAGGAGTATGGGGTTAGATTCAGAGCAATAGGGGATATTTCGGTTTTTTCTAAAAATTTTCAGGACACAATAACCGATTTGGAAAATGAGACAAAAAAATACGATAATCTAACTTTAACACTTGCTCTGAATTATGGCTCAAAAGACGAAATAGTTTCAGCCTGCAAAAAAATAGCCAAGAAGGTTTTTGACGGTGATATAAAATATAATGATATCAATGAAAAGACGATAGATGAGCATCTTTACACAAGCACAATGCCTGCAGTTGATCTTGTTATAAGAACAGGCGGAGAAAAAAGGATAAGTAATTTTCTTACAATTCAGTCTGCTTATGCCGAGTTTGTTTTTCTTGAAAAATATTGGCCTGATTTTACAAAAGATGACTTATTTGATGCTATTGATGAATTCAAATTAAGAAAAAGGCGTTTCGGCGGTTTATTGTGATAAAACGTATTATATCTGCCGTTATTCTTATACCCATTGCGGTTTATTTAATCCTTTTTGCTGATATTTTATATATGAAAATCGCAATCATTGCAGTCGGTGGATTATCCTATAAAGAGTGGATTGAAATGGATTCTCAAAAGATTAACATAATAAGGTTTATCTATTTTGCATTGTATTTTTTATTTGCTATCTCGATTGTATTTTTTACGCAGATGGCTTTGTATTGCCTATTTTTTATCTTTATAGTTCATATGATAGTGAATTTTACAAAATTGGAAAAAGAGTATTTTATGTTTAATAGTTTTATGTTTAGTGGCATAATCTATGTCTCTTTGTATTTTTTTGCAATTTTTTTATCCAATATGGAAAACGGCAGAATTATATTAATGATGCTTCTTGTTTCAATCTGGACAGGGGATAGCTTTGCTTATTTTTGCGGGAAAAAAATAGGGAAACATAAACTGTCTAAATTCATAAGCCCGAAAAAGACTTATGAAGGTGCAGTTTGCGGCGTAGTATTTGGCAGTCTGTCTGCTGTTGTTTTCGCCTATTTTTTGCATAATTTTAATCTGATTTTTGCATTTTATATAGGTTTTATAGCCAATATTACGGGAATATTCGGAGATTTGGCAGAATCTGTTGTTAAACGAGTTTTTAATAAAAAAGATTCCTCCAATTTAATACCCGGTCATGGAGGGATGTTGGATAGACTTGACAGTGCGTCATTTGCCGTCTTTTTTGTTTATCTTTTTATGTTATGGAAAGTATTGTAGTTTTAGGTTCAACCGGCTCTATAGGCTCAAACACACTTGATATTTTATCAAGAATGAAAAATAGATATAAGCTTTTGGGTATTAGCTTTAATAACAATACAAAAAAAGCAATTAAGCAAATTGAAATGTATAAGCCCATTTTTGTGTGTTGTGGCAAGAATGCCGATATTAATTTATTAAAGAATAAATTTAAAAATATAAGGTTTCTGCAGGGCGAAGAGGGTATTGTAGAGATGATTTCAATGAAAGATGTTGATTTTGTTGTCAATGCACTTGTAGGCACAAGCGGACTGTTACCCACCTACTATACTTTAAAAAACAAAAAAAAGCTTGCTCTTGCGAACAAGGAGAGCTTGGTTATTGCAGGTAAGATTTTTAGCGATATGGCTAAAGAGAATTCTATTGAAATTATACCTATAGATTCTGAGCATTCGGCTATATATCAATGTTTGGAGGGAAGAAAGGGTGAAGATGTTGATTCAATTATTATTACTGCATCTGGAGGACCTTTTCTGCATAGGGAAAATTTTGAAAATATAACCTTAGAAGATGCCCTAAATCATCCTAATTGGTCTATGGGAAACAAAATCACGATAGATTCAGCTACAATGATGAACAAGGGATTTGAAATTATAGAAGCGAAATGGCTTTTTAATGTTGGTTATGACAGGATAAAGGTTGTTGTTCATAAAGAGAGCATTTTGCATTCGGCTGTTGAATTTGCAGATGGCTCGATTATGGCTCAGCTTGGTGCTCACGATATGAGGATTCCCATTTCTTACGCTTTGTCAAAACCAAGAAGATTAAATCTTGAGTTTAAAATTAACCTTGCGGATATTGCAGCGTTGCATTTTGAAAACCCGGATTTTGAAAGATTCAGTACGCTAAACTTAGCCTATGGAGCTTTGAAGAAAGAGGATAAAAATTTATCTTTAATTTTAAATGCTGCTGACGAAGTTGCTGTTAGTTATTTTTTGAATAAAAAAATAAAATTTACCGATATATTTAAAATTTTGAAATATTCTTATGCTAAATTTGAAAATAATTTAAATAGTGATATATTCGCACTCAAAGAAGAGACGAAAAAGATAAAAAAAGAGGTCTCTTTGCTTATTAAAAAAGAAATCGGAGGTTAATATGGGTTTAGTTTACGGCATCTTGGGTCTTGTTATTATGATTATCATTCATGAATTCGGACACTTTCTTGCAGCAAGAATGGTGGGAGTTGAAGTCACAAGGTTTTCGGTAGGGTTTGGTCCTGTTCTTTTAAAATATAAACCGAAAGTTACGGAATATGCTCTGTCGCTGATACCTCTTGGCGGTTATGTAAAAATGAAGGGTGAAGAGGTTGACGAAAGGGATGAATCCGATACAAAGGGAGCTTTTTTTGCACAACCTGTATGGAAAAGAATGGTAATAGTTTTTGCCGGTCCGTTTTTTAATATACTTTCTGCAATTTTATTTTTTGCCATTGCATATTACATAGGCGTACCTACTTTATCTTCTGAAATAGGCAAGGTTCAGCCAAATTCGTCTGCATACGAGATGGGAATTCAACCTAAGGATACAGTAGTTTCAATAAACTCAAAAAGCATTAAAAGCTGGGATGATTTATCAAAAACAATTAAACTCTATCCAAACAAAAAAGTTGAAATAGTTGTAAAAAGAAACGGTAAGTTGTTAAATTTTAATGCAAAAATTCAAGGTAAGGAAAGAACCGATTTTTTAGGATACAAAAAATATGTGGGAGTCCTTGGTGTTGTACCCTCCGGTAGCATTATCAAGCTCAAGTACAGTCCTATTGTTTCCATAGAAAAAGGTATAAATAAAACCGTTTATGTTACTAAAGTTACCCTTGAAGGTATTGTAAGACTGATAGAGCGGGCTATACCCTCAAGCAATATAGGCGGACCTATAATGATTGTAGATATAGCATCAAAGGCGGCTCAAAGCGGATTGGCTGCTTTTTTGATGTTTGCTGCTATTATAAGTATAAATTTAGGCATTTTAAATCTATTACCTATTCCTATACTTGACGGCGGACATTTAATGTTTTTTACAATAGAAGCTATAAGAAAAAAACCGGTTAGCGAGGCTGTTCAGGTTAATTTCCAAAAGGTCGGTATGGCTTTACTTCTCGCTTTAATGATTTTTGCTTTCTTAAACGACTTTAACCGCTACGGCGTTACAAAATACGTTAAAAACCATATTCAGCATATAGCAAAATGAATTGGATAAAGAGAAAAAAAACAAAAGAGGTGCGGGTAGGCGATGTTGTCATTGGTGGCGACAATCCTATTGCCGTTCAATCTATGACAAACAGCGATACTCGAGATATTGAAACAACATTGAATCAGATTAATTCCCTCTATGAAAAAGGCTGTGAAATTGTGCGATGTGCAGTTGTTGATTCTGATGCTGCAAAAGCCTTGCATATTATAAAAACAAAAAGCCCCATACCTGTCATAGCCGATATACATTATGATTATAAACTTGCAATTGCTTCCATAGAATCAGGGGTTGATTGTGTTAGAATAAATCCCGGAAATATAGGAAGTGATTATAAAGTAGAAGAGATTATTAAAGCCGCAAAAGAGCATAATATATCTTTAAGAATAGGTGTTAATAGCGGTTCTCTTGAAAAAAAGCTTATAGATAAGTATAACGCTCCAACATATGAAGCATTAGTTGAGAGCGCATACAACTGGATTAGAAAGATAGAGGATATGAACTTTAATAATATGAAAATTTCCATAAAATCGTCTGACCCTGCTACAACGGTTTTGTGCTATGAAGAGATTTCCAAACTTACGGATTATCCTATGCATATAGGTGTAACTGAAGCCGGTAGCTCAATGGAAGGTATTGTGAAATCGGTATCGGCGTTGAGTATCCTTTTAAGGGAAGGAATAGGTGATACAATCAGGGTATCTTTAAGCGAATCGCCGGAAAAAGAGATAGATGTTTGCTACGAGATGCTCAATGCGCTACATTTAAGAAAAAAACATTCTATAGATTTTACATCATGTCCAACTTGCGGTAGAATAGAGATAGATTTAATCTCTATGGTTGAAAAGGTAAAAAAAAG
>JAMOPP010000180.1 GCA_027064405.1 Desulfurellales bacterium | reverse complement strand
TGAGAAATGGAGACATTCCAATAATTGAGTTATACTTTAAAACCAATGGCAAAGACCCGCAGCCTGCATTGGATTATTTAAAACAGATTATCAATGATTTCTCGTCTCTCATAGGGTATTCCTTATTAAATCCAAAAAAATTAACTTTGGATAAATTGAAAAAGCATCTTGTTATTGACATACATCACATTTACGATGATAAGTGGTTAATGTTATCAGTCCTAATATATAACGAAAAAACATATAAAATAAGGTTGAAAATAATCGAAGAGATAGAAAAGCAATATCACGATTATTTATTTGATGCGAGTCTCTACAACTATGCACTTATAGACAAAGAAAAAGGATATAAAATATATGGCAACGAAGTAAATGAATGGGAGCGTGAAAAATTTAAAATAAAGAGATTAAGAAAGGTGATTATAGATATCAACAATGGATACAATAGATTACGGCAAAAGTGGGGTAGCAATTTTTATGATGAATTTGTCAAGTATGCTAATAGAATAAAAATACTGCGTGAGTTAAAAAAGATACTGATGCAAAAGGGATTGATAGATAGTAATTTTAATCTGCAAAAGGGAAAACATTTTTATGAAGTAAAAAAAGCTACAGAAGTCTTCTTTAAAGGAAAACTAAGACGCATACACATATGCCCTGTTTGTGGCAAAGTATTTACAAGTAATAGAAGTCATCAGTTTTTGTGTTCTCAAAACTGCAGAAGGTATAAATCAATGGTTATCAAACCTGCTTTAACTAATATATACAACAAGGTGAGAAGTAATATAAGAGACTATGACGATGCATACATTGAATTTTTTCGCCAAGCAGAACTTTGGCAGAAAGAAAGAGAGCAAAAACATAAAAACGGCAGAAAGGTTAAACAGATATTTGATATTGAGCGTATAGCAAGAGTCATTTGGCAAGAATTAGAAAAAGAAAATAATTGATTTTTTTCCTGCCATGTCAAATAAACGAAACACCTACATAAAACTTCCTTTGAGATAGGCAGGACAGCGGAAGGTTTTTTGTATTTGCTTGACCCTGCATCACGATAAATGAGTTTTGATTTATAAGTAAGATTATCTTACTATTTAAGAAAAAGTAATTGGGGGTATGTTATGCCATTAATAGAGACAACAAGTTTATCAACAAAAGGACAGGTTGTCATACCTAAGAAGGTAAGGGGAAATCTTAATCTATCTGCTGGGTCAAAGTTGATTGTTATCCAGAAAGGGGATAGTATTTTACTAAAACCGATATCAATATCAAAAACAGAACAGTTTGAAAGACTCATAAGCTTAGGAAACAAAATAAGGGATACACTCAATTTAACAGAAAAAGATGTGGAAAAAGCTATTTAGGAAATAAGAAATAAAAATCGTAATTGATACAAATGTTATTTCTGGTGTATTTTTTTAACGGGATACCAGTCTTGGAGATTATATAAGTCTAAAATATACCCAAGCAAGCAGAATCAAAACACGCATTCTTAAAATAGCGCCGTATTGGTTTTTGGGTGTTTACACAAAATTGGGGACGGTCTCTATTGGCATCCAATATTATCATTGCAAATTACTCCATTTTTCCTTTACATACGATTCCCAAGCTTTTTTCTCAAGTTCAACTTTCGAAGGGTCAGCATATTTGCTTAAAACGCCTTTTAATTTTGATATATCTTCATCTTCTTTTAAGTTCTCGTCTTTGATTTTAGATTCCTGTTTATCAGAAATTCTATGAAGTCAATTACTTCCTTTTCTAAATCGGGTGGCAATTTTTCTGCAAGTTCAACAATTTTAGACATTGAAACCTCCAAATTTCTAACTGCTTTTATTTAGATTAACGAAAGGATTAAGAATGGCAACAGAAACATAAAATAAGTTAAACCCTTGTTTTTTAATTGCTCTGCTTTATCTCTTAAAGGGATTTATTATCTTTATTCCCTTGATGGTTTGGTTGTGTTGTAAATCTTCTGTATATAAAACATCACACCCTGTTTCCAGTGCAGAAGAGATTATAAGGCTGTCCCAATATGAGTATTTGTATCTTTCAGTAAGACTGATAGCATTATTTATCGTGCTCAAGGTTATTAGTGAAATATACGCTATGCCTGAAATGTTATTAATGACATCTCTTAATAAATCTATTGGCAACAAATATTTCCTGCTCATCACCCAGACAAACTCATTTAAAACTTGAGTGCTCATTGTTAGATTTTCGCTTCTCAAAATATTTAAGGATTTTTCTTTTTTAAGCATGTCTGTTGATGAATATGCGTAAATGAGTATGTTGGTATCAATGAAAGCTTTACCTGTCATAAATCTCATCCCTTTTAAATTTCCATTTACGGGTATCTATGGATATCTTATCCAACAAAAGAACTTTCTTTAAATCTATTTTTGGCTTATCGTGATGTTTTTTCTCTTCTGCTATGTATTTTTCAATAAGTGATTTCAAATTTTCTTTTTCTTTTAAGGGTAATTTTCTTATGTCATCAATTAGTGAATTATATCTCTCAATCTCCATATCTCACCCCACCAATACCAAAGTTTGTTTAAAGATTGTCTTGTCTGTTTTAGCATTTGCTCTGCTTCATGTTTTTTAATCTTTGTGCTTTTGTTTTACCCGTTTTCCTGTTTGTATAGACATACCACCCACCGCTTTTTTCTCGATTAAAAAATCTTCCATCTCAAACACTATCATTTTTCGTCCCTCTTTCAAGCTTTACAACCCTTTGTTCCATCATCCTATCTATACTATCAACCGCATTTCTTTTAACATCAGGCATAAGGTGCGAATATCTCTCGGTCATTGCTAAAGTCTTATGCCCCATAAGTTCCTTTATAGTGTATATGGGTGTTCCCTGCATGGCAAGCCAGGAAGCAAATGTATGTCTTAGGGTATGAAAAACTACTTTATCCCTATCATCGGTAATGCCATCATTAAGACCCAGTTTGTCAACAACTCTGAAAAATGTGTGAGATATTTTCTTTATTTTGTTGCCTTTGGCGTCTTTAAAAACATACTCGTCTGGTTTTTTAGTTTTATTTTCAAATATGCTTTTTATTTTATCGGTTATGTATGCAGTTCTGTTTTCACCGCTTTTTGGGTCTTTGATATGAATAATGCCGTTTTTTAAATCAATGTCTCCCCACTTTAGATTAAATATTTCACCTGCTCTCATACCAGTATGTAAGGATAACAACGCCATTTCATATACTTGTTGGCTGTGTTTTTTAAGCTCATCAAGGAGCATTTGTGCTTCTTCTGGTGTAAGAAAACGAATGCGTCTATTGTCTGCTTTGGGTTTTTTAACCTTGCTTGTAGGATTTTCGCCTTCAAAATAACCCCAGTCTTTTGCCTTGTTGATTATGTGTCTTAATGTTGCTAAAACATACTCAATTGTTCTTGGGGCTTTGCCTTCATCGGCAAGGTGTTTCTTTATTTTCTCAACATCAAAAGGTGATATCTCGTTGAGTTTCTTTTTACCAACAATGGGCGATATATAATCTCTAAAGTGTTGTGCATCTCTATCCCAGCTTTTCTTTTCCTTTTGAACAACAGGTAAATATTTGGCGTTAAAAAATTCATTCAGCGTTGTCTCCTGCTTTGCTTTCTGTCTTCTGTCGTAGTATTCGCCACCTATAAGTTCGGCTCTTATTTTTGCTTCGACCTCCTTTGCTATGGCAAGAGAGCCAGTTATTGTTTTTCTAACTCTTTTTTTATTGTAAGAGACATCAATACGAAACATGCGATTTTCTTTTGGTAATGGTGTGCCACAAAACGGACATGCTTTTAATTTTATACTGAAGTCGCTGCGACAATTTTTACACCTGTAATAGATAGCCATTAAATCCCTTCCTCTACTCAGTGGGACATTAGTGGGACATTGAAACACAGTAAACCGTATAAAAAGATAGAAACACACATAAACCCCAACCCTCGAAAATCATTATAACGAAGGCATTTATAAAAAGCAATAGAAAAAAATCAAAAGAGATAAAAAGCGTATAATATAGATTCCTAATCCTGGTGCCGCAGGTTCGAATCCTGCTCGGGGCACCATTAATCTATATTTCAAAATTCGCCTATATTAGGGTATCTTTGAATTTTAGCTCTTTTAAA
>JAMOPP010000179.1 GCA_027064405.1 Desulfurellales bacterium | reverse complement strand
CATATAAGTGAGTATGACAATATATCAAGCTCAAAAATTTATAAAAATTTTGATTGTGATTTTGCAAAAGAGACACTAAGCGGTTTAAAATTATACTCAAAAGAGAACCGTGATATTTTTTTAGATGAAAAAAAGATATGTAAATTTTTTGATAAATCTTCTGATTTTGATGATTTTAACAGCTTTAAACCTCTCTTTCCGGATAATTTGGATATTCAGGATAAAATAGACAAAATCAAACTTCTTACTGAAAAAAACAGGGTTATTGTAGCGTGTGCATCCTCAACAAGAAGGGAAAGGGTCAAAGAATTTTTAGAAGAAAAGGGTTTTGTGTGTAGAGATGCCGATAGTGCATTATCCGCTCAAAACGGTTTGTATTTAAGTGCTAATTTTTTAAAAAAAGGTTTTGTTGACGATGAGGAAAAGATAGCTTTTGTAAGCTTTGAGGATTTATTTGGAAAGGCTGTATATAAAAATGCAGTTAGACATATACAAAAAATAAAGACTTTTGAGGAAAATTCAAAAGTAGTTCACAAATATTACGGCGTGGGTATTTATAGAGGAATAAAGAAAATAGAGGTTGATGGTAAAGCGCAGGATTTTTTAGAGATAGAGTACAAATCATCTGATATTCTCTACCTTCCGATTTTCAACTCGGGAGTTCTTTTTGAATATTACGGGGATGCAGAGCTTGATTCTCTGCGTTCAAATCAATGGATTCGTAAAAAAGACAACATAAAAAAGTCCATCAAAAAGATATTAAGCGAACTTGTAAATACCTATGCAAAAAGGGAAATCGCCCATAGAGAGCCGTTTGATACCGATATGTATGAATATAAAGAGTTTGAGGCTATGTTTGAATACGAAGAGACCTATGATCAGGCAGCTGCAATATCGGATATTAAAAAAGACTTAAGTTCAAATAAACCTATGGATAGACTTATATGCGGGGATGTTTCTTTTGGAAAAACAGAGGTTGCTATGCGTGCAATTGCCATTTCCGTTTTTAATGGAAAGCAGGCTGTATTGATGTCTCCTACTACTATTTTGTCAATTCAGCATTTTAATACATTTTTAGAACGGTTCAAAAATTTTCCTGTAAACATAGCACTCTTAAACAGTTTTGTTACGGATAAAGAAAGAAAATCGATACTTGATAGACTTGCAAAGGGTTTGATAGACATTCTTATATCAACGCATTCTGTGTATTCGGATAAGGTTGCGTTTTCGAACCTTGGGCTTGTTGTGGTGGATGAAGAGCAGAGGTTTGGCGTAAAGGTAAAGGAGCATTTAAAAAGTAGGTATCCCAATGTGGATATGCTCTATTTAAGTGCAACCCCTATCCCGAGAACACTGAATATGGCTCTTGGAAATATATTGGATATCAGTATCATTAAAACGCCACCTATAAACAGGAAACCTATAGAAACTTTTGTTTTAAAAAGGAAGCGCTCCGTAATTAAAGATGCCATTTTAAAAGAGTTATCAAGGAACGGGAGCATCTATTTTGTGCACAATAATATAGACACGATAGAAGATGTAAAGTCTGAGCTTGATACGCTTATTCCTTTTGCGAAAAAGAAAATAGTTCACGCCAAAATGCCGAAATCAAATATAAGAACCGTTATAGAAGAATTTAATAAAGGTGAATTCGATATACTCATAGCAACATCGATAATAGAATCGGGACTTGACATAAAAAATGTTAACACAATTATTGTTGATAGAGCGGATATGTTTGGTCTATCCGATTTATATCAGTTAAGAGGCAGGGTAGGGCGTGGCACAAAGGTGTCTTATGCCTATCTTTTAACAGGTAAAACGATAAGCGAAAAAGCACGCAAAAGGCTTCAATATATGAAGGAATTTGTTGAGCGAGGTGTTGGCTTTAATCTTGCTTTAAAGGATATGGAGTTGCGCGGAGGCGGAAATATACTTGGCAAGAATCAATCGGGCAAAATAAAATCGATAGGCTTTGAAACATACACATCACTAATAGAAGAGGCTTTAATGGATATGAAAAATCAGCCCGTTCAAAGGGATGTTGAGATTAAATGCCGGTTCGAGGCATACATTCCGGATAATTTTGCAGACAGCGAAAATAAACTTATAGCCTATAAAACAATCTATTCTGCACTTAGTCAGGAGGAGATTGAGGAAATTGAGGGAGATTTTAAGGATAAATTCGGAGCGCTTAACGAGGAGGTTAAGAATTTATTTACCATTGCCCGTCTAAAACTTTATGCAAAAGCCGCATTTGTGAAAAAAATAATCATATCCGAAGATGCAAATTTAATTGAGTTTTATTCGGATGCTGCCATTGACACCGATAAACTAATAAAAGTAACAGAGATGTATAAAGGCAGATTTATATCGGAATTTAGTGTGCTTTTTGATAAAATAGGTAGCAATTTGGATGAAATATACAATAATTTAAAAAACATCTTGCAGAAAGTGGTATAATTTTAGTATATTGTTAAAGTAAGCTTTTAAGAAGGAGATTGTAATGAAAAAGAGTTTGTTTTTTGTTGTTTTTTTTATGTTTATATTAATCGGTGGCAGTTTTGCATCGGATATTCTTGCTGATAAAGTTGAAGCAACCGTTGAGGGTGTGCCCATTACTACATACGAGTTGAGAAATCTGTCCGGATTTTATCATGCGAAGGATAAGCAAAATCTTTTGAATCAGGTTGTCAATGATTATGTGATAGTTCATTATGCTAAAAATTTCGGTATAATGGTAACTGACGATGATGTTGATAGGTTTGTAGAATCTATGGCTAAAAAGAATAGTATGAGTGAAAGCGAGTTTATTGATAAGATTAAAAAAAGCGGAGTTGACTTTGAATACTATAAAAAGGGTGTGAGGCTTAAGCTCTATAGAAGAAAATTTTCTATGAAAATGTTTGCATCTTCTATAAAGATAAGTGACGATGAAGTTAAAAGTTACTACAATCTCCACAAGGATGAGATAAAGGTAGAACCTGTTTTTGTTATGAGTATCATAGCTGTAAACAACAGAGGTTTATCCGAGAAAATTTATAGCCTTTTGAAGAAGGGTCAAAGTTTTGATGCTTTAAAACGGAAATATTCTCTTGATAAAGATAAGGCAAAAAATATACCTCTATCGGCTTTTAATAAAGAAATAAGAACTCAACTTGAAGGATTGAGTATAGGGGATTATAGCAATATTATAGAATCTTCAAATATGTTTTATATAGTTAAAATTGTTGATAAGAAAAATTTTAAGAACGATTTTCAGTCTTTGCAAGGCGTAATTAGAAGTAAACTGTTCGACAGAAAAATAACCTCCAAGTTGAATGGCTGGCTAAAGGCTGTAAAAAATAGAACGGATATAGAGATATTTGATGAGACTTGATCAATTTTTAAAAGAAACGCGTATTATTAAAAGAAGAACCGTGGCAAAGCAGATGAGCGATGACGGTTTTGTGTTTGTTTTCGGAAAGAAGGTTAAAGCATCTTACGATGTCAAGGTTGAAGATGAGATAGAGATTTTTTTTAAACAGAAAAAGATAAAGTATAAAGTTCTTGATATTCCCAAAAAAGGAACAAGAAAAGATGAAGCAAATAAATATTATGAATTGTTAGGTGAAGAGTATTATGAATAGTTTGATTAAAAAAAGACCCTTAATGGGACTCACTATGGGCGATGCGTCGGGTATCGGTCCTGAAATAATCATAAAACAGATAATGTACGAAAAGAATTTAAAAGATAAACTGATTATTTTCGGTGCAGAAGAGGTTTTTGAATACTATCTAAATATGTTTAACCTTGCCATACCCATAAATGTTATAGAAAATATTGATGATATTGATAAAAATTATAAAGACGGAGAAATTAATATATTTCAAAGGGAAAAGTTTGACATTAAGCAGTTAGAGATTGGAAAGGTTTGTGCGTATTCCGGAGGATGGGCTTTTAAATGTGCGTCTGATGCTATAGATGCTGCCATTGACAAAAAAATAGATGCTGTTGTAACGGCGCCTTTGAATAAAGAGGCAATGAATTTAGCAGGTTTTAAGTATAAAGGCCATACCGAGCTTCTTGCTGAAAAAACAGATACGGATAAATTTGTTATGATGCTTGCGGCGAAGCTGTTTAGGGTTGCTCTTGTAACGACCCATGTATCGATAAAAGAAGTTCCCGCCTTGATAACGAAAGAAAGAGTGATAGATGTTATAAGGGTTGTTAATGGCTCTTTGAAGGAGTTTTTTGGCATAAAAAATCCTAAAATAGCCGTTAGCGCATTGAATCCTCACAATTCGGAAGGCGGTATTATGGGTGATGAAGAGGAGAAAGAGATAATTCCTGCCATAGAAGAAGCAAAGAAGGACGGTATTGATGTTCATGGTAGTTTTGCTGCGGACACTCTATTTACGCCGGATAAGAGGAGAGAGTACGATTGTTTTATTTCTATGTATCACGACCAGGGACTTGTAGCTCTGAAATCTCTATATTTTGATAATAGTGTTAACATAACGATGGGCATACCGATAGTAAGAACATCGGTTGATCATGGAACGGCATTTGATATAGTCGGTAAGTTTAAGGCTTCCCATAATAGCTTGAATGAAGCAATAAAGCAGGCTCACAGAATGGTTCAATGGAAGCTAAAAAATCGTTAGGACAGCATTTTCTTGTTGATGAAAGTGTTCTTTTAAAAATTAAAAATGAGGTTGAAGACGCCGAGAATATAATAGAAATAGGTCCCGGTAGGGGCGCTTTAACGAGATATTTGACAGAACTTAATGCCTCTTTATCTGTTGTTGAATTCGATAAAGATTTGATTGAATATTTGGAGGGGGAATTTTTAAGATACGGCGTAAAGGTATATAACGAGGATGCGAAAAATTTTGCACTGCGTGAAAAAGCAACAATTGTGGGAAATTTACCCTATAATGTATCAAAACGAATAATAAAAAATATGATTCTTCAAAAGGATAGGGTTGATAAAATGGTTTTTATGGTTCAAAAGGAGGTTGCGGATTCTATTGTTGCTCGCGAGAATACACATAAATATTCAAAATTTAGTGTTTTTGTGCAGCTTTTTTTTAAGGTTAAAAGATTATTCAATGTTCAAAAGGGAGCATTTAACCCGCCACCTAAGGTTGAATCAAGTGTGGTGGAGTTTTTGCCATATAAAACAAATTTGTTAAATGAGAAGATAGAGAGTGGATTTTTTGAATTTTTGAATGTTTTTTTTGCTCATCCAAGAAAAACCTTGAAGAATAATTTAAAAAGTTTGTCTGAAAAATGTGAACTTAATGGTGAATTCTTGTCTAAAAGACCGAGAGAATTCCCCGTCAAAGATATATATAGTATTTATAAAGGGGTGTATTCAAATGAATAGTTTTGTAAAAATAATTCCTCTCGGGGGACTTGGGGAAATCGGATTGAATTCAACGCTGTTTGAGACTGAAAAAAGTATGATTCTTCTCGATGCCGGATTGATGTTTCCTGAAGAAGATATGCTTGGTGTTGATATTGTTATACCGGATTTTAGTTACATCTATGAAAACCGGGAAAAGTTAAAGGCTTTGGTTATTACACATGCCCATGAAGATCATGTCGGGGCGATACCTTATCTTCTTCAAAATGTAAAAATACCAATATACGGCACGAAGTTGACGCTTGGTTTAATTAAAGAAAAACTCAAAGAATTTAAGTTAAATGATGTTGAGATGATAGAGGTAAAGCCGTCGAAAAAGTTCAAAGTAGGTGATTTTGAGTTTGAGCCCATAAGGACTACACATTCTATTGTTGACGGTGTCGGTTATGCTATTTCAAGCAGTGTAGGAACAATTATTCATACCGGAGATTTTAAGATAGACCAGACACCGGTTGATGGCAAGCCTTTTGATATTTTAAAATTTGCAGAGTATGGTTCAAAAGGCGTCAAATTCCTTATGAGCGACAGCACAAATGCCAATTCAAAGGGCTACACAGGCTCGGAAAGGGAGATTAAAAAAGCTCTTTTGCCTATATTTGCATCTGCAAAGGGCAGGATACTGATTGTTACATTCGCTTCCAATATACATAGAATACAGCAGATTATAAATACTGCAATAGAAACAAAGAAAAAGGTTTGTATAACGGGAAAGAGTATGGTTCAGAATGCGACAATATCAAGGGAGCTCGGATATTTGAATGTGCCTGACAATATATTAATAAAGGAGCATGAAATAAACGATTACCCTGAAAGTAAACTCGTAATCGTTACAACGGGTTCTCAGGGAGAGCCGATGAGCGGTCTTTCAAGGATAGCACT
>JAMOPP010000178.1 GCA_027064405.1 Desulfurellales bacterium | reverse complement strand
TGCCAAAACCTAAGAAAAACATTAAAAATCCAAAAATACCAAAAAAATGTATCGGGCGAGTCATAAATTTCTGCATAAAATACATAAGAACAAGGTCAACTATAACTCTAAATGTTCTCGTTAGATTATATTTGCTCTCTCCGTGTATTCTTTTATGGTGAGTTACGGGTATCTCTGTTATACTTGCGCCGTATATATTTGCCAAAACAGGTATAAATCTGTGCAGCTCTCCGTACATATGAAGATTTTTGGCAACATCACTTCTGTATGCTTTTAAAGAACATCCGTAATCGTGTAGCGTTACATGAGTAATCTTGCCTATAAGCCAATTTGCTATTTTTGACGGTATTACGCGGCTTGTTTCGTCTTGCCTATCCTTCCTCCATCCGCTTACCACATCGTATCCTTCATCCATTTTCTGCAAAAGAAGCGGTATATCCTTAGGGTCATTCTGTAGATCTCCATCCATACTGACAATAACATCCCCGCTTGCATAGTCAAAACCGGCAGCCATTGCAGGGGTTTGTCCGAAATTTCTTCTGAATTTTATTAACTTAAACCTATTATCGTTTTTTGTAATTTCTTGTGCTTTCTGAAAGGTTTTATCCCTACTTCCGTCATCAACGAATATAATTTCATAATCATAGTTATTCTCGACCATTACGGATTTTATTCTTTCGTATAGAATTGACACATTTTCTTCTTCATTGTATACTGGAACCACAACTGATATTTTCACTTAAAACTCCTGTTTCTGCCGTTTATTTTTTAAAGTTTTTATTGTTTGAGAATAATTTTCTGACTTAAAAACTGCACTTCCTGCTACGAAGACATCAACCCCTAAGTCAGATAGATAATCTACATTTTCCGTATTGACTCCGCCGTCAACCTCTATTAAATAATTATAAGAATTCTTCTTTCTCAGCTCATCAAGATATTTTATTTTTCTATCAACATTTTTTATATACTTTTGACCGCCAAATCCGGGATTGACACTCATAACAAGCACCATATCCAAATCCTCCGCTATGTATTCTATTGCCGTCGTATTGGTTGCGGGATTTAGGGATACCGATGCCTTTATACCCATACTTTTAATGTATTGAACGGCTCTGTGAATATGCGTGCAGGCTTCCGTATGTATCGTTATTATATCCGCACCAGCCTCAACATAAGCATCTATCCATCTTGAAGGATTTTCTATCATTAAGTGAACATCAAGCGGAAGGTCGGTTATTTCATTGATTTGTTTTATAATAAATGGTCCGAATGTGATATTCGGAACGAAATGCCCATCCATTATATCAAGATGTAGCATATCACACCCTGCGTTTTCCACTGCCTTTATTTCACCCTCAAGATGCATAAAATCGGCGGAAAGGATGGACGGCGCAATAACCCTTTTTTTATTGTTCATTATCTTCAATTTTTTTCACCTCTATTTTAAGCAGTTTATTGCCGGCTTCCGACATAACCTTCAGCTTATATTTTTCCATAAGGTTGAATTCATCGCCTATGTTTGGAATTCTTCCTGCTAAATCAAAAACAAGTCCTCCAACCGTCTCGTACTCCTCCATATCTTCCGTTTTTTTGATGGATAAATTTTCACAAAAATCATCCAAATCCATACCCGCATCAACAATGTATGTATTGTCGTTTATTTTTACAAATTCATCTTCTTCTTTTACATCGTATTCATCTCTAATCTCCCCTACTATTTCTTCAAGTATATCTTCCATAGTCACCAGTCCTGCAACCCCTCCGTACTCGTCTATAACAATAGCAAGGTGAATCCTGTGCTGCTTAAATTCCTTAAAGAGCTCATATATATTTTTTGTTTCAGGCACAAAATAGGCTTTTCTGATTATACTTTTCAAACTAATCTGTGTTAAATCGTTTTTCATATACTTTATCATATCTTTCACATAAAGTATCCCCACTACATTGTCCAAATCTTTCTCATAAACCGGTATTCTTGAAAATTCCGTTTCGCTTATTAATTCCAAAATCTCATCGGGCGATGATTTGAGGGCTATGGATGTCATTTCTGTTCTTGGAACCATTATTTCTCTTACGGCAATGTCGTTTATATCCAATATATTATGCATCATTTCCTTTGTGTCATCCTCAAGTATTCCCTCCTTCTCACCGGCATTTATCATAAATTCCAATTCATCCTCAGTGATTAAGGGATATTCTTTATCAATCTCGCCACCCATAAGTTTTATAACCAATTTTACGAAAACATTTATTGTGTATGTTAAGGGATAAAATGCATAATACAAAAGTGCAAGAATTTTTATTGAAAAATGAGATATTTTTTCAGAGTTGTGTTTTGCAAATGTTTTTGGTGTTATTTCTCCAAAAAATAGAATAAGAATTGTCATTACCGATGTTGTAACCGCAAGTTGAGATGAGCCGGACAATTTGTTTGCCACATCACCTGCCAAAACGGATGCAAAAATATTAACAACATTATTTCCTATAAGTATTGTGTTGAGCATTTTGTTTGGATGCTTCATCCAGAGCATAAAATATTTTGAGTTTTTTGCGTCATTCTGAATTATTTGCGTAACCTTTGCTTTACTTAAAGATGTCAAAGCTGTTTCAGATGATGAAAAAAAAGCAGAGAGAAGCAGTGATGAAAAAATTAAAACCAGTTCGGTATTTAAAGGACTCAATTAGATATCTCCTTTTTTCTAAAAGTGTTGAAAGCCTTTTTTATTTATTTTTATTTCCCTACCGTCTTTAACGATTTTTGCCTTATTACCTTTTACAATTGTGCCGATTCTTGTTATACCGTTTATATTATCCAGAATTTCTCTATAGCATTTATTTGAGGAAAATATAAGCTCGTAGTCCTCTCCCCCTGTCAACATTTCACTTTTTTGAACAATATCTGCATTGCAAAACGGTATTTTATCAAAATCAATTTCCATTCCCACACTACTTTCTTCACATATGTGGTTGCAGTCCTGAATAAGGCCATCACTTATATCTATCATAGAATTTGCATAATCTCTAATTTTTGTAGCCAACACAACTTGTGGCACAGGATTAAGATGGATATTTACAAACTCATTTTCAAGTCCCGATTCTATCGATTTTAAACCTGCATAAGAGCATCCTATCCTTCCCGTAACATACACATCGTCTTTTATAACAGCACCACCTCTTTTTACGGATTTTCCTATTTCGTTTTCACCAATCAGCGTTATGTTTATCGTAAATGTTCTACTTTTTGTTGTGTCACCGCCGAGTAAATATATGCCAAACTCATTTGCGATACTATAAAAACCCCTCATAAACTCCTCTATGTAGTTTAAATCTGTATTATCTTCTAAAGAAATTGATAAAAAAGCCCATTTTGGAGACGACGCCATAGCCGCAACATCGCTTATATTTACAGCAAGAGATTTTCTTCCCAAAAGATAGGGGTCTGCGTCCTTAAAAAAATGAACATCCCGCACCAAAGCATCAGTTGTAACCACTATTTCTTTATCTCCGCTTATAGGAATTACTGCACAGTCATCTCCTATACCAACCGCTTTACTTTGATTTTTGTTCATCTTTTTTATAATATCTATCAAGCCGAATTCTCCGACAGATTTAACTGTTTTCATAATCTAAATCTCATCATTGTTCCTTTTTTCAAAAAATTTAACCTTTTTAATCATATAATTCTGTTTAACTGACGAATTTTTGTAATTATGAGGGTAAAGATATGGTTTTGTAGGTTTACTTTTTAGATGCTCAGGAACATCTATCAAAAATCCGCTTTCAATCTCTTTTTGAGCCTTTTTTATTGCCATATATGCAGAATTGGATTTTTTTGTTTTAGACAAATAAACACAACAGTGCGCAAGCGTGATTCTGGCTTCAGGCATTCCTATCTCTTTGACTATATTTAGAGTGCTTGATGCTATATTTATTGCATTATTATCTGCCAAACCTATATCTTCGCTTGCCAAAATACACATTCTTCTTGCTATAAATTCTGCATCCTCGTTTGCCGATATGAGTCTTGCAAGGTAGTATAAGGCGGCATCCACATCGCTACCGCGAATACTTTTTATAAATGCCGATATTAAATCGTATCTTTGAGTTATGTTGTCATAGCCCAAATCTATATTAAAGAAATCTTTTATGTTTTGAGTTTCTATGTTTTCGTTTTTTAAAATATCTATCATATTAAGTAGTTTTCTTGCATCGTTTGATGAGTGCAAAATTAAGGAGTTTATCGTGTTATCATCTGCTGTTTTTCCTATTTTTTCAAATGCCTTAAGGGCTATCTCTTTTAAATCATTCTCTTTTAAAGGTCTAAATTCATATACAAAACTCCTTGAACGGAGCGCTTTTGTTAGTTTAAAATACGGATTTTCCGTAGATGTTCCGATTAAAATAAGGGTTTTCTCTTCAAGATAGGGAAGCAGTATATCCTGTTTAATTTTATCAAGCCTATGAATTTCGTCTATAACAACAAGGATTGGTGCATTATATGCTCCTTTTTCTAAAACGCTTCTTAGCTCTTTTGTCGGGCAATTTGTGGCGTTAATATGAAAAAATTCAAGGTTATGTTTTTTTGATAAAAGTTTTGCATAACTTGTTTTGCCCACACCCGGCGGTCCAAAAAGTATTAACGAAGGAGGAAAATGGCTTGAAAAATAGTATTTATTAAGGGGCTTGCCTTTGCCGAATAGATGTTTTTGACCTATAAGTTCTTCAAATGTATTGGGTGCAAGCAACAAACTTAAATCATCGTCCATATCGGTATATTACTGTTTTTGAAGTTTTTTTCAATATTTTAAGTTAACAAGAGCACGGCACAATAATATGTCGATAACCTGACACTTTTGCTTATCCAAGTCCTTTTTGCCTTAATGACGAATCTTTAACAGCTTATCTTTAAGTAAAAATTTCATTTAGAAAGAGATACATCAAGCCTTCATATCGATAACACTGCCTATCATTTCGTTTTGCGCACGAAGCGTATTTATATTTGCCTTTTCCTGATTTACATTATTGATTTGATTAACGGTTTCCGTAATTAGATTTACATTGTTGTTGTTCGCAGGATTTGGTTTGGCTTTGCTCATCTTAACACTTGCACTTACTCCACCGTTTTTATTTTCTGTATTTACGACCTCTGTGCTTTTATAGTCTTTTGTGTTCACATTGGCAAGATTACGAGCCGTTACATCTTCTCTTAAAAAAGCATTATTTATTCCGCTTAAGGATGCGTTAATATTCATAAATACACCTCCTCTCTCCTATGAGCATAACCCTATACGACGATTTTTCAAGACAAATTATCTTTATTCTAAGTACAACTTATCTATAAAATTTGTATCATAGCTGTTGTTTATAAATTCGTTTGAAGTTAAGAGATTCTTGAAAAACGGGATACTCGTTTGAATTCCTTCAATAATAAATTCATCCAAACACCTCAGCATCCTTTTGCGTATCTCTTCCCTATCCTTTCCCCTTACTATCAATTTTGCTATTAAAGAATCGTAATTCGGGCTAACCGTCATACCGCAATGAATCGCCGTATCAACCCTAACGCCAGGCCCTCCGGGTATAAAAAGTTTGGTTATTTTGCCGGGAGAGGGGTAAAAGTTTGTAGGATTTTCTGCGTTTATTCTGCACTCCATAGTGTAAAATTTTTGGCTTAAATCTTCCTGTTTCAGGCTTAACATTTCTCCGCTTGCAACGGCTATTTGTTCTTTTATTAAATCCACACCATAAGCCGTTTCGCTAACAGGGTGCTCAACCTGAATCCTTGTGTTTATTTCTATGAAATAAAAATCATCTCCGTCAAATAAAAACTCAAGCGTTCCTGCATTTTGATAACCCAAGGCTTTTGTTGCGTCAACGGCAGTTTTATGAAGCTGTTCTCTCTTTTCCTTAGTTAAAACGGAAGAGGGAGATTCTTCAAGCAGTTTCTGATGTCTTCTTTGTATAGAACAGTCCCTTTCTCCTATGTGAACGACATTGCCGTATTTATCCGCTATAACTTGAACCTCTATATGCCTCGGATGCTCTATGAATTTTTCCAAATAAATATCGTCCCTTCCAAACGAAACCTTAGCCTCCATCTTTGCGGCGTTAAATTCTTGCAAAAGCTGATTTTCATCTCTTACTATTCTCATACCCTTTCCGCCGCCACCCCAAGATGCCTTAAGAAGCACGGGGTATCCGATTTTTTGAGCAACCTCTTTTAGTGTGTCTTCGTCTTCTATTGAACCATCACTGCCCGGCACCGTCGGTATTTCAAATTTGTTTAGTATTGATTTTACCTTTGCTTTATCTGCAAGGTTTTGCATGGTATTGGCATCCGGCCCAATAA
>JAMOPP010000177.1 GCA_027064405.1 Desulfurellales bacterium | reverse complement strand
TTTTACAAACTCCCTTGGCAGAACGGTCTTTATATCCTTGGATAAGAATTTATCAATCCATTTTTTATCATATACCCATTCTTTAGTTCCCGGCCATACACCGAATTTCTCACAATCATCAAAAAGTATATTGACATCACGGCTGTTTATTAAAAGTTCTACACTATCGGCATCCTTGAACGGAATGCTGTATCTTAACATCTTATTGATAGGAAGCAGTTTTAAGGTATGCCCTCCAACTTCAGTGTATGAAAATTCTTTAGTAAAAATATCGTCTATGGTTGTGTATTCCATACCGCTTTCAACTATATCTTTAACTATTTCGTCGGAATAAACGCGCTCTGTAAGCCATAGTCCTTTGGGCGTTTGAGCAAAATGTTTTCTGATATAATTATTCATTCTCTTTATCTGTGATTTTCTGTCATCGCTCGGTATCGCCTCTAAAATAGGCTCATAAAAACCACCGCTAAAAAATTCTATCTGACCTCTTTTTGCCATTTTTTTAAGCATATCAAAAATATGCGTAAAGTTTTTTCTTATATATTCCAGCAACCATCCGCTAAAATGCATTGAAAATTTAAAGTTAGGATAGTTATAAAGTTTATTTATAAGTGGAGAGTAGCAATCCTCAACAGCCTTATCCACAACCCATCCGAAATTATCGACGGGCTGGTGGCAATGTAATCCGAATAACAGCATATTTACTCCTTATACAACCCAAACAAGTTCAATATTTTTTACATCAAATGCGAGTTTTTGTTCGCTTTTTCCATCTTTTATCACTTCTATATCTACCTTATCACAAAACGGCAATTTAATTTCAATAATTTTATCAAAAGCGTAGTCTTCATATATCCCCTTCTTAATTTCATATTTTTTAGAATTTATCATAAGAGTTATATTTTTGTGCTCTTTTAAAAAAATAGCAAGGTATAAATTTTTATTTTCATCATATCCGTATTTTATTTTATCTATAACAGGCTGTATATGAATGGCTGAACTTTTAAATGTAACCTCGCCGGCATTTATATATTCAAAAAACGCCTCTTCGCCGTCCAGATCGGGTCTTATGTAAGATATTGGCGGTCTGTTTTCCTCTTCACTTTCTATAATGAGCGAATATATATCATCAAGCGGCTTATTAAGTTTTTTATATATTTTGGCTATCCTGCTTTTAAAGATATAATCATACAAACCTTTATGTTTAGAGTAATTTGTATTTCCATACCACCAGAACCAATCGCTCCCCTCGTCCGTAAGCAAGAGTTTTTCACTTTCCGCATCTTTTTGCTCATCTAAATTCATCTTCACCTTACTTAAAAGCTCCCAGGCTCTATTTTTCTCATCATCTCCAATCCATATTGAAAAATCGGCATTAATCCAGCTTCCGTTGGCTATAGTGCCAAGTTCAACCGTTTCTATATTTTTATATTCTGAAAGTTCACTTATACTCATACAGTTAAATTGTTTGATTTCTCTATAAAAAGCATCTAAAAAGCCGTTGGGGTCTGAGTAATACTCCCAGGCATTTTCGCCATCCATAATTATAACATTTATATCTTTCAAGGAATTTCTCAAATCTTTTACCGCATCGTCTGTTTTTAAAAATTGGTACTTAAAACCTATATTATCGCTTATGGTTTTATCTCTAAAAATCAGATTTACACCCTTATATGAGTATTTTTTGTCAAGTTTATAGGACGGATTTGTTTTATAAAGCACGGATTCATCCGTAGCAATCCACTTTATATCAAACTCATTGAACAGTTCGACTGTTTTTTGACTTACGCCTCCCTCAGCAGGCCACATACCTGAAGGCTTTTTTCCAAATTCTTTTTCAAAAAGTTCTATTGCGGACTTAACCTGCAACACAGCGTCATCTTTAAAATCGGCAAATACTTTCGGTTTTTTTAAATTTTCCGCAGCATTAACATCTAAAAGCAGAGGAAGGATGGGATGATAAAAAGGAGTAGTTGATATATCTATTTTACCCTCTTTAAAAGAACTCCTATAAAACGGTATGATTGAACCTATAAATTTATGCAGTTCCTTCAAGAGAATAATCTTTTCTTCCCACGCAAACGACGATTTATTTATTAATTCCTTTACTATCTCATTATTTTGCCTTAGATAACTTCCGCAATGAGCAAGAAGAAAAAAAACTTCAATATCATTCATATCATTGTCATTTAGATGTTTAAGGCTCAAAAGTTCTTCAAAACGCCGAAACCTGTTTATCAATGCAAATGATGTTGATTTTATAATATTTAGTACAAATTTATTCTCATATTCATTTCGTTCTTTTTTCTTAATGTAGTTTAAAAATCTGTCGTTGACATTAAAATTGGCATACTCTTTAACTTGAACAATCAGTGAGGGCACAAGATTAAAAGTAACTTTAACACCATTTTTTACGGCAAGATACGGCATATCATAGTAATCTTTAATAGAGTGAGTAAAAACCCACGGCATTATGTATTCACCATTTGCGTCTTTATAACAAGGTTGATGCATATGCCAAAGAACAGATACTATTTTATCCATTGCTTTACCTTATCTTGATACTCCATTTCAATTTTATGACCTGTGACACTATCTTTTGACTGTATGTAAAGTTTAATAAAATCTTTTGCATCATCCGGTATTGCAAAAACCCAGCTATACTCATCAAAATATATCCTTATACCACTATTGTATGTTACCTTACTCTTTGTTTTTGCAAATTCCGATATCTGTCTCATTATAAAGGCTTTTTTATTCGGCGGTATAGGTATTATAACCTTATTGTAATAAAAATCCGGAATCCGTTTAATAACTTCAGAAAATCTCAAATTTGAATAACTTAGAAATTCCATAATCTTGATACTTGCAAACACCGAGTCGCTATGAAATCCGAATACGGTAAAATCATAGTGTCCGTTTGTATCTGCCATAAAATCAAAGTTTTGCAGAAAACTTGTCGTTTTACCCATAGTCTTGCCTCTATATATTTCTACATCGTTCAGCTTTATATCCCAAATATCAGGCGCCCACGGTGGTAAAAATATTTTAAACTTCTTTCTATCGTGAAGATAGAGCAGATAAATCACGGCAAGCATTGTTTGGTACGGTTTTAAAATAGAGCCATCATCCGCCACAATTTCCATCTTTTGGCCGTTAGGATAGAGTAACAATCCCATATCAAACGATAAATCTTTTACTATTTTAGAAACAATACTTCTTGACTCTTTAAGCTTTTCCGGCGTATGCAGAAAACTCTCTTCCTCAGGATAAGCATTAATAATTATGCTCTTAATTCCAAGTTTGCCAAGTATATCAGGATATATATCCGAGAGCATACCGTGCATCATATCTACAACAACCTTTGGCTTTTTATCTAAAAAAACACTCCTGTCTATTTTGTCAAATATATGCTTTTTATAATCATTTTTTATATTGTAGGTTGTTAATATATCACCTATTCTGCGCGGATTAACCTTTCTGAACTGTTCAGAGAAATATATTTTTTCTATGCTTTTTGCAATATTATCATCAACATAAAGGCCCTCATTTGTAAAAAAACTTATTTTTGTTTTATTCTGCTTTGTTACGGAATGTCTTATATGAATGCCACCGACTGCATTTTCATCGTTATAAATTTTATGCCTTAATATGTTGGGAGGCATAATTTCAAGGTCTATAACATTAACCCCTACAGACAATAGACCTCCCATTATAAATCTTTTTATCATTCTTGAAGACTTGTAGTAATCTCTTCCAACATATACATTTGAACCAACTGGAAATATTGAGCCGAAAGCTTCAGCTATTTTACTTGATATGTCACCCGTTAACTCTATATTGGATGTTCCTTCAATTACACCTTTGGAGATTAAATTACTTTTATACTGGTCACCCCAAACAACATTTCTATTTACTATGGCGTCGTCTTCTATCATTTTATGTGGCCAGATAACAACATCTTTTAATATTTCTGCATTTTCGCCTATATTGCAGAACTCGGAGACTACGCACCCCTCCTGAATATCAACCCTGTTGCCTACATTTACATCATTACAGATAATAGATTTTTTTATGTAGCATAATTCACCTATGTGAACATCCTTCCAGATTATGCTGTTTTTGATAACACTGTTACTTTTTATTACAACATTATCTCCAATGACACAATTCTCAAGCAGTACACCCTCTCCAACATATACATTTGAACCCAATATTACATTTCCCATAATCTTTGCAGAATTATGCAAAATACAGTTTTGAGAACTATAAAGACCGCCGTTTTCTTTTTTTTGAAATTTAACATTTTTCTGAAAATCAACCTTGACTACATTGTTCAATATATCCTCATGTATTTCCTTATAACTCGTTATATTACCTACATCACGCCAATAACCATCAAAAGAATAACCCCACAAATCAATACCTTTATTCATCAAAAGCGGAAACAGGTCTTTAGAAAAATCAAACGGTTTATCCGCCGGTACAAAATCGAGCACATCCGGCGATATTACATAGATGCCCGTATTTATTTTATCATTTATCACCTCGCCCCAAGACGGCTTTTCCAAAAAGTTTTCTATCCTCCCATTATCATCCGTCACAACCACACCAAACTGCAAAGGATTATCAACCCTCGTTATGCCTATCGTCAACTTCGATGCGTTTTTGTTATGAAAATCCACAATATCCTGAAAATTGCAGTCCGTCATCAAATCACCGCTTACAACAATAAATGTAGTATCAAGAAAATCTTTTGCATATTTAACTGCCCCTGCCGTTCCATAATCCTTGTTAGGAAGAGCATATGTAATGTTTACTCCAAAATCTTTTCCGTCTTTAAAATAGTTTTTTATTATTTCAGGTTTAAAATAAAGAAGTATAACAAAGTCCTTTATACCGATTTGACTTAATTTTCTTATGGAATATTCCATCATAGGAACATTCGCGACAGGAAGCATCGGCTTAGGTATGGAACTCGTTAACGGCTGTATTCTTGTACCAAAGCCACCAGCCATTATTACAGCTTTCATATATTCACCTCAAAATCTTTTTTAGTAAAACACCCTAACCATATTGGTCGAGCCCTGTTTTCCTATTATACTACCCATTGTTAAAACGAAAGGCTTTGGAATATCAGTGCCGTCCAATGACTTGATAAAATCTTCTGCATTATCACTTCTTTTTAATACAATTGAATCCGCAACACCCCAAACAATAGCAAGCCTTCGTTTTACGCCCTCGTTAAAAGTAACGGCTATTATAGGTTTTTGTGGTTTGAATTTTGCAATCTGCTTAACGGTATAAGCGGTTTCCGTTGCGCTTACTATACAGCTTGTGTCTGTCTTTTTAGAGACTTCTACGGCACATTTGGCAATTATCTCATTTTTATCTGCCGAATAATCTATATAGTAAGAATAAATGCTTTGAGCCTCAATAATCGTATCACGCAGAATATCTACAGCCTCTTTGTAGAACTTGCCAATTGCCGTTTCGTCTGAAAGCATAACGCAGTCAGCACCTGTCAATACCGCATTGGCAATGTCTGACACCTCAGCTCTTGTCGGTGTGGATGAATTTATCATCGATGTAAGCATCTGTGTAGCAACTATAACAGGCTTACAATGCTCATTTGCAAAGGCAATAATCCGCCTTTTTATTATCGGCACCCTGCTCAAGCCTATTTCCGCACCTAAATCGCCCCTTGCAACCATCACGCAATCACTTTCATTGGCTATCTCTTTAAAATTATCCACAGCTGCCTTTCTTTCTATCTTTGCCACAACCCAAGCATCAGAACCGTTCTTTATTAATATGGACTTTGCTTTTTTGATATCTTCAGCACTCTCAACAAATGATACCGCCACAAAGTCAACACCCATTTTTGCGCCAAACTCCAGATCCCTTTCATCTTTTTGCGTAATTGCGGGTATATTGAGATTGCCCTTTGGTATATTGACACCGCTTCCGTTTTTTATCACACCCGATGTTAGAGATTTTGCCTCAATATACAAATCACCAATAGATGTGATTTTAAGTTTAACCCTGCCATCCGCCACATAGATTAAATCGCCAACATCCAACGAATTAAGAATTTCCGAATGACTAATCGACAAACCGTTAACTTCGTCTCTATATATCTTGAAACTACTGTTCTGCTCTACTGTAACAGGTTTGGGTAGGTTAGTTATCCTTATTTTAGGCCCGCAGATATCCTGCATTATTGCTATCGGTCTATCCCTTGAGAGTTTCCTGATTAATTCTATCGTCTGTTTATGCTCGTCGTATGTGCCGTATGAAAAATTAAGCCGAAATATATTAACGCCGGCATTAATCAATTCACGAACGGATGATTCATTATTCGTAGCAGGTCCTATGGTTGCAATAATCTTTACCTTGGGATACCGAACACTCTGCCAAAAAAGCACCTCTTCGTTTTCCATCATTTCACCTTCAAATATATTAATTTAATGCTATACTTATAAAAGTTTATGTATATTACTTGACAATGTCAAGTGCAAAATGGGATTTGTCAATGCAATTTAAAA
>JAMOPP010000176.1 GCA_027064405.1 Desulfurellales bacterium | reverse complement strand
AGCGCTGCTTTGGTAATATTAAGACTTTTGGCAATATCGTTCATCGATACACCAAGATAAGTGTATTTTGAAAAGAGCCTACTTGCGGTTTTTATAATCTTATGTTTGGTATCATAGACAACACTTCGACGTTTAGCCATATCCAACCCCTTTCAACTTACCTACCGGTAAGTAACTGTCAAAGTATTTTTAATATAAAAATAGCAAAAAATCAACAAAAATAATGGATAAATTTCAAGATAGGCACAAAAATACCTACCAACCAAAAAAAACGAAAGGAGAAGAAAGATAAAAAGCAACGAGTACTATATCTTCAAAAAAGGTTCTTTGCATTTAGTGCCGCTTTACTATGCCGTTTATTTACATTTATAGCCTCTCAATCCTATCACTTTCCCCAACATTGCTTGCAGATATCGTTGTGCCACCGTATGGGTAATAACCAATCTTCCACCTTTCGAGGTGACACTTCTAAAAGTGGAAACTATGCGACTATAAAAGTGTAATTTCGTTTTTATGGCATATTATCGGCAAAAGTCAAATATAAATATGAAGTAAATGCAGAAGATTTATATAAAACATACACAAATTTTAGTCTGAAGGCGGGTTGAGTTTTGAGCGAAAAAGAACAGACACGCTTAATAAAATTGAAAGCGGGTTCAAAAAAGATACATTAAAAACAGAGGCATTTAGCCCCTTCTTTAACGAAACAGGCAATTATTCAAACATAGCTATCAAAAGCAGTTCCACTACTCAATTTAATAGCAACATTTCAAATATTGCTTTAAAAAGGGCAGACTTACCTGCCCTTTTGCAAACTAATCTTCTTTTCTCATAACCTGATTGTTCCAGATATCGGATAACTGTTCAATATATCTTATAACTATACCGAACTCTTCGTAATCATCACTTACATTCACATCTATCGTTTTTTGTATAAGAAAATTATAGAGAGCCCTTAGATAATCCGTAACATCTTTATCAATACTCTCATCAAGCGAATCTCTTAATGCAAACAGAATCCCGCTTACCCTATTCAAACTGTCAACTTTAGTATCTTCATCACCGGACTTCATAGCCTCGAGAGCCTTTTTAGAGAAGCCAAGCGCTCCTTCGTAGAGCAGTGAAACCACATGCAACTTATCAACTGCCGTTGATATTAGAACATTTCTATATGTATCATAAGCTTCATTCGCTGTCATTACTGCACCTCCTTGCTATCAAATATTACACCTACAACCTCAGACAATCTTTTTTGCAAATTAATTACCTCTTTCGGAGGAATTTCCCTTATAATTTTACCACTTTTTTCATCAATAACTTGAACCGTTAATGACTTAATTGTGTCGTTATAACTAAATTTAATACCTTTATCAAACCTGCTGATATTTTCATTTAGTTTTTTTACTGTTTGTTTGATTTCCTTAGGATTTAATTTTTGCACATCCTTTGTTTTGGGTGTTGATTCTTGGGCAGTGCCAATAGAATCATTTGTCTTTTGATAACTATTCACATTTTGGTGCTGAACATTCTGCATATCGGTATTCATTTTATTCAGTGTAACCTCAGACATTGTCTCCTCCTTTACTATTTATTACTCTTTCCGTTCATACTGTCAAATACCTGTTGCATATAACTACTTTGGTTTTTTAGAGCCCCCATATATTCATCCATTTGTGCAAATGTCATTGTCAACATCGTCCTTTCCTGATCTAACTGCTTATTCATTCTATCAATTTGTTCTTGTATATTGTCCATCCTGTTTTGCATTGTAGTTTTTTCAACCTCTATATCTCCGTTCGTATTTGACAAACTATAAAGTTTATCGTGCAAAACATTCAAGAATCCATCATTTGCACCGGATGTTGTTTCATCAAGCATTTTTTTAACATCTGAAAAATTACTTTCCAACGCACTGTTAAATGTGGCGGAATCAAACATAAGTTTTCCGCTCTCATCAAAACTCAATCCCAAATCATTTAAGGATGCTATGGAACTACTATCCCCATACTGTGCAAGAAAAATATTCTTTAAGGAGCTGGATATGGATTGAGCGGTATAATTTCCAAAGAAGGCGCCCGCAACATTCTTTTGAGCATCGTATCCGGAATTATCAGATATTTCTTTTGCAACCTTGTTGTAGTCATCAACTATATTCTGCATAGAATCGCTTAAACTTTGATAATCGGTATCCACATGTATAGAAAAACTCCCCAAATCTTTTAAAGTAATCTTTAAACCTGCGATATTATCGGAAAGGGTATTGGAATGAGACGTTACGGAAACGCCATCAATCGTTAACGATGCGTCACTTGATGCCTCGTTGGGTGTTGTATCGTCTGTTCCAAAGGTTAATTTTGTATCATTCTGCTCTATGGTTAGATTATTATTAGTTCCATCAGGGGTTTTCAAAACAGCTTTGTATCCACTTCCATCATAAACAAGACTTGCCTTTACCCCGGAACCGTTATTATTAATGGCATTTATAAATTCATTTAAAGTTGTCGGTGTTGAGCTTATAGAATTATTATCAAGTTCTACGGAATATTCTTTCGTTCCGACCTTATATTTAAATGCTCCGCTTGATACGGATACAATATTATTTGTTGACGATGAATTGCTTTCATTTGATATCCATGACTCACCCTTTGCAAGTGCAGTTACGTCAACATTATGCACCCCACTTGCAGGAGAACCCGTAACCTCAGCCTCGCCTATGCTATCATCACTTGTTGTTGCCGTTTGGGCATTAAGATTGGTAAGCATAGTTGATGAGTCTGCCATAAGTGCATTTGTATAAGATTCCAACGTATTAAAGGTCTGATAATACGATTCAAGTTCAATTTTTTTAGACTGTTTCATTAATATGGGTTTTTTATCAACATTTACTAATTTATCTATAATTCCCTGCAAATCCATTCCGCTGCCGAGACCAAGAACATTCATACTGCCTATGTCCATAAAAATCCCCCCTTTAGTTTCCTATCTCTTTAATCGGATGTAAACACAGAAACTTTAACTCGTTGCTTCATTTTTTAGACGATAAACAAAAGCAAGTATTTCCGCTACAGCCTTATATAATTCTTCCGGTATTACTTCTCCGATTTTTGTTTTCTTATAAAGTTGTCTTGCGATAATAGGTTTTTCAACTATAACTATATCATTCTCAATAGCAATTTCTTTAATTTTTTGTGCAATTTTATTCATACCTTTTGCAACTACAACAGGTGCAGACGCTTTACTTTCATCGTACTGTATGGCAACGGCATAGTGGGTAGGATTCGTTATAATAACATCCGCCTTCTTAACATCTTCCATCATCCTTCTTCTTGCAATTTCCATCTGCGTTTTTCTTATTTTCTGTTTAATGTGCGGGTCACCTTCCATCTGCTTGTATTCGTCTTTAATCTCTTTGTGACTCATTCTAATACTTTTTTCAAAATTGTACTTTTGAAAAATATAATCGACTAAAGCAACAAAAACTATAAAAATTAGAATATAAAGTGTTATAAGGAATATGCCTTTCAGTAAAGCAGCAAAGAAAACCTTCTGAGGAACATCTATAAGATTAAACCAACTTGGCATTTTAATTTTAATAAACAGATACAAAATATAAGACATAACGGAAGCTTTAAGAATTGATTTAACAAGCTCTCCGAAAGAACGCATAGAGAACATATTTTTAAAACCGTTCACGGGATTTAATTTATCAAACTTCAACTCCATAGCCTTAGGTGTTATCATAAACCCAACCTGAACAACATTAACAAATAAGGATATAATAACCATAAGAATTAAAAACGGCAAAAGTATGGAAAACATATCATAGGTAATGGCTTTAACAAGATTTGGAAATGTAGCTACCGTTATCTCGTAATGTGAGGATAAGTTAATAAAATGGACAAATGTATCATTAAAATGTCTTCCTAAGGATTTAATGTTAAAATAAAAGAATATTAAAGCTGAGGCAAGTATAAGAGCCGTATTCAACTCTACGGATTTTGCAACTTGACCCTTTTCCCTCGATTCTTGACGCTTTTTCGGGGTCGCTTGTTCGGTTTTTTCTTCGTCAGCCATGTCCGAGCCTCAATATTGCATACACCGAAGACAAAACATTGTCATAATATTTAATCAAAACAAAAACCGAATATTGCAAAGAGGCACCTATAACAAAAAGCCCTATACCTATGCTTAGAGGAAAAGCCACTATTAGAATATTAACCTGTGGCATAGTCCTTGCAATAATACCAAAGACTATATTTGTAATAATTAGCGCTATAATTGCAGGTGCCAAAATCCTAAATGACACACCAAACATCAACGCTACAAGTCTGTTCAACATATCAAACATATTTTGATTTAGGATAAAGCCCCCAACAGGCATAATTTTAAAACTATCTGCAATTGCTTTTATAAATATATGATGACCGTCAATGGCAAGAAAAACCAATATGGCAACTATGCTCTCAAATTCAGATAATATGGAAATCTGAACATTCTCTTCAGGACTTAACACATTTGCTATAGAAAAACCCATCATAAAACCAAGCAATTGAGCCCCTAATTCCAAACCTGCCCATAAAAAGTGAACTGTAAATCCAAGTGCCGCACCCAATAAAACCTCTTTCATTACAACTGCAGCCAACCCGAAAACGGTCAATTTTTCTATCGATATACAATCCTTAACGGCAGGATAAAGGGCAACTGAAAACAGAACTATAAATGCAATTTTTACCTGAGCAGGTATTGAAGATTGTGAAAATACCGGAGCGAATGCTACAACCGCAGAAACCCTTATAATTATAAACAAAAGAGTGAGGAAAATATAAAGGGGGTTGTTTAAATTTAAAATTTCCAGCATATACTATTTTATTAAGTTTGGTATAGATGTGTAGAGCTGCACTGTATAATTTACTATTAATTTAATCATCCAAGGA
Organism: Desulfurellales bacterium; assembly: GCA_027064405.1. Classification (GTDB taxonomy): domain Bacteria; phylum Campylobacterota_A; class Desulfurellia; order Desulfurellales; family Hippeaceae; genus JAMOPP01. The sequence goes on along the minus strand of JAMOPP010000176.1, from coordinate 1,762 downwards.
GCTAAAAATATTGCAGCAATTGCTACTGCTATTATTTTCGGTATAAATGTAAGCGTCATCTCCTGAATTTGAGTCACAGCCTGAAACACACTTACCGCAAGACCGGCTATTAGACTTATTATAAGTATGGGCATAGAAAGAAGCAACGCAACTTCCATTGCATTTTTACCAATAGTGATTACAGTCGATATATCCATGACAAACCTCACATATTAAAACTTTTAAACATAGACATAACTACCAAATTCCATCCATCAGCCAAAACAAACAAAAGAAGCTTGAAAGGAAGAGAAATCATAACCGGCGGGAGCATCATCATACCCATACTCATCAGTATGCTTGCAACTACCATATCTATAATTAAAAAAGGTATATATATCATAAACCCCATTTCAAAAGCCGTTTTTAACTCACTTATAATAAAAGCCGGTACAACTATGCTCAACGATAAATCTTCTTTGGTTTTAGGGTTTTGTGATTTTGATACACGCAAAAAAAGAGCCAAATCTTTTTCTCTTGTCTGCCTGAGCATAAAGTTCTTTATAGGTTTTTGAGCTTTATCATAAGCCTCATCCAACCCTATCTTACCTTGAGATAATGGTTTGTACGCATTGCTGTATACATTATTTATTACAGGATTCATTATAAAAATCGTCAAAAACAGAGCGATACCTACAAGTATCTGATTTGGCGGCATCTGCTGAGTTCCCAAAGCCTGCCTAAGAATAGCCAAAACTACGATAATCCTTGTAAAAGATGTCATCATAACTAAAAAGGCGGGAGCCAGTGCTAAAACCGTGAGCAATACAAGAAGCTTAATAGAACTTGCCACGCCGGCAGGATTATCGGTTGAACCTAAATTTACATTTATTGACGGAGACGGAACGGATGTGGCATAAGAAATATGTATAAATATGAAAAAGAAAGATAAAGCAACAAAAAACAATAGCGAGAACTTCGAATGCTTCATCATTCCGCCTTAATATCCTCTTTTGATATTAAATTAACACTCTCCCCTACACCCAAAATAAAGATTTTATCTTCAATCTCCACAATTGCAATATAATGTTTGCTGTCTAAAAAAAGCCTATCAACAACTTTCATTTTAGAACTTTTAAATCTGTTTGAAAGATTAAGTTTTTTAGAAATATAGAGCGCTAAAAGCATTATTGCAACAATAATCATAAGGCTGCCAAATGCTTTAGCCGTATATTCTATATAGCCGTTGGAGTTTTGAGATGCCGCATAGGCAGAATTGGCAACGAAAGAAAAAAATAAAACAAGTTTTATCATTTAACTCTAAGCTCCATAATATCATCCTTCGTGTATATGGTTGTAATTCTTATTGCAAATTTATTATCAAGAATAATCACCTCTCCCGTTCCCAAATGCTGATTTTCTATATCTATATTAATATATTCTCCTGCCATTTTTTCAGTTTCTACGATATCACCCTTTTTCCACTTCAAAAGTTTTTCAATTTTTACCTTTGTTGAAGCAAGATCAAAAAATAATTTGACCGGTATATCATAATATTGCTTTAACTGCTCTTTTTTGCTCATTGTATTATAAATTCCGTAAAGTATATATCTTGAACAAGATTTTTGTGGAGAGCTTTATTAATAGATGTTTTTAGCTCATTTTTAAGCTCTTCTTTGCCTGTAGCAGACAATAAATCATCGGATGTTTTTGCAGATATTACATTAATAATAACATCTTTAATCATAACATCCTGTAAAGACATTCCTGTAGACTCTTTCTC
>JAMOPP010000175.1 GCA_027064405.1 Desulfurellales bacterium | reverse complement strand
TGGGTAAAAGCGGAACTGTTTTGCTTGATAAAATATTTTCATACAATCTGCTTGATTCAACTTTGGCAATAGCCTGCGCAAATGCAATTTTAAACGATAAGAATAAGATAGAAAGCACAAATATAGACCCGGTAGAGGTAATAAAAAAGGATGATAGGGTTGTTATGATAGGATATTTCGCTCCGCTTATTCCCATCATAAAACAAAAAACTAAAAATTTTGTTGTATGCGAAAGGGATTCAAGAAGAAATGCACTTCCTGATTTTGCCTCGTATTTTGAACTTAGAAAATGCGATGTTGCAATTATTTCGGCAACAACTATAATAAATAAGACAATAGACGGGCTTCTAAATGCAGCCAAGAAAGCACAAAAAACCGTAATTTTGGGACCTTCTTGCATTATGGATAAAAGAATTTTTAAAGAAACAAGCGTAACGCACCTTTGTGGTTCGTTTATTAGAGATGCGAAAAGGACAAAAGAGATAATTTCAGAGGGTGGAGGAACAAAAAAATTGAAAAATACAACAGAAAAAGGATGTGTATTATGTCAATGTTAGAGGAAGCCATAATAAAATTTGAAAACATAGTTGAAAAAAACGGACTAACAACAAATCCTGTAAATGTCAAAATGAGACCTTTAAAACCAAGTGAAGCAATAGGAAAACCCATAAGGGATGATTATCCAATCTTAAAAGGCAAGGAAGTGCTAATAGAAGCGGATTTTAAAGGGGCAAAAGGTCAGGCTTTTACAGATGAGCCAAGTGATTTTGAAGGAACGATACAAGACATCATAAACTTTAATCTTGACACGAACAGAAACAGAGCCGTTGTAGTTGCAACAATAAACGCAGTTTTGAGATATTTAAACAAAACAAAAGGCACCATTCACTGCAAGGATGAAGAGCCGGAACTCTGTGCAAAAGAAATGGCTTATAGACTTACTCACAGGTGGAGCGAGAACCTAACAATAGGTATGGTCGGACTTCAACCCGCAATTGCAGCGGCTTTAATTGAAAAATTATCGCCGGGAAATGTGCAGATAGCGGATTTGGATGAAAATAATATAGGCAGAGATTTTAACGGGGTTACCATAGTTGACGGTTCAAAATACACAAAAAAGGTTGTGGCAAATAATTTCCTTGCTCTTGTAACAGGCTCTACCATCGTTAATAATACAATTGATACAATCATAGAAACATCGAAAAAAAATAACAAAAACAGAATAGTAATATTTTTTGGAACTACAATAGCAGGGATTGATTCTCTTATGAACCTAAGAAGACTCTGCTTCAATTCGCATTAGGAGAAAGAAAATGAAAAAAGATTGTTTAAGCCTTAAAGACTTAGGAAAGAAAGATATTCTAAGTGCCATCGATTTGGCAAGTGAGATAAAGTCAAAAATCAACAATAAAGAGGACTACAAACCGCTCAAAGATGTGATACTCGGTATGATATTTGAAAAATCTTCAACAAGAACGAGGCTCTCCTTTGAAGCGGGAATGAAAAGACTCGGCGGAGATGCGATATTTTTATCATCAAGGGACATTCAGCTTGGACGAGGAGAATCAATTGAAGACAGCGCAAGGGTAATTTCAGGATTTGTCGATATTATAATGATAAGAACATTCGAACATACAAGAATTTTGGATTTTGCTAAGCATTCAAGCGTTCCTGTGATTAATGCTTTAACAAGCCTACTGCATCCATGTCAGGTTTTGGCGGATTTAATGACAATCAAAGAGCACTATGGAAGTCTTGAAAATTTGAAAATAGCATTCTTTGGCGATGGAAACAATATGGCAAACTCGTGGCTTTATGCAGCGTCAATTTTGGGTTTAAATTTAAGCATAGCCTCTCCTGTAGATTTATCGGTTGACGGAATAGTAGTGCAGGACGCATTAAAAGAAGCTACAAAAACGGGTGCAAATATAGTTTTAACCGATAATCCAAACGAGGCTGCAAAAAATGCCGATGTAATTTATACGGATGTATGGGCATCAATGGGAGAAGAAGAGCAAACCGCAAAAAAACATTCAATGTTGAGAAATTATCAGGTAAATAAAGAACTTGCAGATAAAGCCAAAAGTGATTATATATTTATGCATTGTCTCCCTGCGCACCGAGGCGAAGAGGTGACAGCAGATGTTATTGACGGCACACATTCTATTGTATGGGAAGAGGCAAAGAACAGGACATTTGTTCAAATGGCTGTGATTATGAAATTATTGGGGAGGAATTAAATATGTCTGTTAAAAAAGTTGTTTTAGCTTATTCAGGAGGACTTGATACATCCGTAATTGTCAAATGGTTAAAGGATAATTATCATTGTGAGGTTATTACCTACACTGCGGATTTGGGTCAAAACGAAGACTTGGAGCCTATTAAGGCAAAGGCACTTAAAGTTGGAGCATCCAAAGCCTTCGTAGAAGATATAAGAGATGAATTTTTAAAAGATTATGTTATGGGAGCCTTTAGGTTTGGCGCTTTGTATGAAAATAAGTATCCTCTTGCAACTGCTTTGGGAAGACCGTTAATTACAAAAAGAATGATTGAGATAGCGGAGCAAGAGGGAGCTGATGCAATAGCTCACGGTTCAACCGGAAAAGGAAATGACCAGGTTAGATTTGATGTTTCTGCTGTTGCCTTAAATCCCGATATGAAAATAATTGCTCCTGTTAGAGATTGGGAATTAAAATCAAGGGATGCAGAGATAGAATATGCAAAAAAGCATAATATAGAAATTCCTATAACAAAAGAAAAACCCTATTCAATAGATAGAAATATTTGGGGACTTTCTGTTGAAGCAGGTCCTTTGGAAGATCCTTTTTTTGAACCAACTGAAGATATATATTCCTTTACAACAAGCCCTCTTGAAGCTCCTGATAAACCTGAATATGTAACAATAGATTTTGAGGAATCCGTTCCTGTTGCATTGAACGGCGAAAAAATGGACATAGTTACGCTTGTTGAAAAGGCTAATGAAATCGCAGGAAGAAACGGCGTAGGAAGAGTGGATATAGTAGAAAACAGGCTTGTTGGAATAAAATCAAGGGAGATTTATGAAACTCCGGGTGCTACACTCTTACTTGAAGCAAAGAGGGGACTTGACGAACTTGTTCTTGATAGAGAAGCACTTCATCTAAAAGACACACTTGCTATTAAATATGCAGAGTTGGTCTATTACGGATACTGGTTTACAGATGTAAGGGAAGCCCTTGACAGCTTTGCAAAAACTCTAACAAAAAATTTAACGGGAACCGTAAAGGTTAAATTATATAAAGGAAGCGCAACAACAGTGGCAAGAAAATCACCCTATGCAATTTACAACCAGCAGCTCGCAACATACGATACAACAGACACATTCAATCACAAATTCGGAGAGGCTTTCTGCTATATTTGGGGATTGCCCTTAAAGGTTTCAGCCGCCGTCAAAAGAGAGCAAAACAAATAAAACACCATTTAATAAATTATGAGGTTAGGATAGGTAATATTGTTTATCCTAACCTTTTTTTATTATGCCTAATATAGTCATAGAAACAAACAGGAAGATAGGACTTTTATCAAACCGTAGAGATATATTTTTTGACTCAAAGGGTCGTTTTATGCATCCTGTCAGCATTGATACAGAAAAATTTATAATTAAAGCATATCAAAAACAGAACGGTGTAGTGTTAAAATTAGAAAAAGCTACAAAACCTAAAATCACAAGCAATCTCAAAAAATATATGATTAAATTTGCAGAGACAATATCACGCGATTTAAACGGAAAAATTAAATATAGCAATCTTAATTCTAAAAAAGATACGGATTATTCCCTTTACGATAAATATGAAATCACTACTGATATGATAAACAGTGCGCCCTATATCAATTCTTTGTTTAAAAATAAAAACATATCTGTTGAAATAGGAATGGGTAGCGGAGAATTTATAACGGATAAAGCCATAAAAAATCCTAATGTATGCTTTGTTGGTTTTGAAATATTAAATCAGGACTTTCATATAGCACTAAACAGATTTAAAAACAATCATTTGGAAAATGTAAAATCTATTTTTTATGATGCAAAACTCTCATTAGAAAGATTTAGAGAAAATTCTTTAAATACGGTTTATCTTAATTTCCCTGAACCCTGGTATAAAATAAAAAAAATAAAACATTCCGTATTAACAAGAAAAACGGCGAAAATTATAGAAAGCATACTTGCCGTTAATGGAACTTTTATCATTATGACGGATAACTATCCCTATGCCGTTGCCGCTTCCACAATAATATCAAACTCCACAAAGTTGCAGAATAAAAATAAATATCACATAATTATAAACCATGATAATATTAAAACAAAGTATGAAAAAAAATGGATAAAATATCAAAGAACCATATACAAGTTAGAGTATAAAAAAAATAGGGCAACCAAACATAACGAACAAAGGAAGATAACCTACCCTGTTTCCATAAATTTAAAAAATAAAATGAAAGATAATTTGATATTTAAGATATTGGATATTTATAAAAACGGATATGACGAGAAAATCATAGAAATAGTTTTAGGCGACAGTAAAAATACTCAGAGGGTATTTTTTTCACTCAACAATAACAATGAGATTAATATCTTGCCTCAAAGCAAATTTATAGAAAATAGTGATTTTATAAAATCTATTCGTCAAAAATAGCTTGATTAATTAAATAAAATCGTTATAATCGGCTACAATGATTTACGGCTTATCTTATCGCATTAAAAACTCTTTTCCATTTAAACAATAATATGTTTTTTATGTTCAAAAAATTAATGCCTAAAGATGAGTTGCAGTCAATTTTTTAATTTAGGTAGGTGCATTAATTATGGACGAAGTAAAAAACTTTGATGAGCTGGGTCTTTCCGAAGAATCCCTAAGAGTCATCAAGAAAAAAGGATTTGAGGAGCCATCTCCCATTCAGAAAAAAATAATACCGTTATTCTTAAACGATTCAATGGATATTATAGGACAAGCTCCGACAGGAACAGGCAAAACAGCGGCTTTCGGCTTGCCTCTTCTTGAGCTTTTAAAAGGAAAAACGGGTCATATTCAAGCTTTAATTTTGTCGCCAACACGAGAACTTGCCGTTCAAGTGTCAGATGAAATAAACTCGCTAAGAGGAAGAAGAAAACTTATAACATATCCAATATACGGCGGGCAATCGATAGAGCTCCAATTAAGAAGATTAAAATCAGGTGTTGATATAGTCGTAGGAACGCCGGGAAGGGTTATAGATCACTTAAAAAGAGGCTCTTTAAAGGTCGATCATATCAAATATCTCATACTTGATGAAGCCGACGAAATGCTTAATATGGGTTTTATAGACGACATAAAAGAGATATTAAAACAGACAAATGAAGATAAAAGAATCCTTTTATTCTCAGCAACTATGCCAAGAGAAATAAAGAACATAGCCAAAAAGTATATGTCAAACATTGAACACATAACAGTCAAGGGTAAAACGAGAGAAACTCCCTTAACGAACCAGATATATTTTGAACTTTCAGAATCGGATAAATTTGAAGCGTTATGCAGAATCAGAGATGCAATAGATGATTTTTACGGACTTATATTCTGCAGAACAAAGGTAGATGTTGACAGGGTTGCAAATAAACTCATAGAAAGAGGTTACTATGCAGACGCTATTCATGGAGATCTGTCGCAATATCAAAGAGAAAGGGTATTGGGGAAATTTAAAAGTAAAAAGCTTAATATGCTGGTTGCAACAGATGTCGCTGCAAGAGGAATTGATATTAAAGATTTAACACATGTTATAAATTATTCTTTGCCTCAAGACCCTGAATCATACATACATAGAATCGGAAGGACAGGAAGAGCGGGAAAGGAAGGAACTGCAATAACCTTTGTAACACCCGAAGAATATAGAAAAATGCTATTTATTAAAAAAATAGCGAAAGCAAACATTAGAAAAGAAAAATTACCAAGTGCAAAACAGCTTATAGAAATCAAGAAAGAAAGAATCAAAGAAGACATATTGTCAGCTATAGAATCTAAAAACTACGACACATATAGAGATTTTGCACAAGATATTTTGGAAGACAAAGATGCGGTAGATGTGGTATCGGCTCTTTTAAATCTAAAATTTCAAGATGAGCTTAGTGAAGAAAAATATAAAGATATAAAAGAAGTCAATATGAACGGCAACTCAAAGGCGCGTCTATTTGTGGCACTTGGAAGAGACGATGGGTATAATCCAAGAAAACTCGCCGATTTTATATATGAAAAATCAGGAATAGAGCAGAGAAATATAAGAGAAATTAATATATTCGACAAATTCTCATTTATAACAGTCTCTTTTGTTGATGCAGAAAGCATCCTGTGGGCATTTAAAGAAAAGGCAAGAGGCAGAAGACCTATTGTTACAAAGGCAAAAGAAAGAAAAAAGCAACAAAGATGATTTAAATTTCAGTTTAATAGGGGGAATAATTCCCCCTTAATTTTTACATTATCGTCTTCTATCCTTATCTCATACCTCTGCCACCGCCTCTGCCAAGCCCGCGTCCTGCACCTCTACCGAGACCGCGTCCTGCACCTCTACCGAGACCACGACCTGTACCTCTTGCTACATTTATACCGGCATTGTTTTGTGCAGCGCCTTCATCTACCCTATAAACATTACTGCTTCCGCATTTTGGACATACAGGCAATCCTGTGCCGTAAGGCTCT
>JAMOPP010000174.1 GCA_027064405.1 Desulfurellales bacterium | reverse complement strand
AAATATTTTCAGTCTGTTATAGGTAAAGAGGCAAGAAAACAGATAATTGCTCAAAATGGAAATCTGCCGGATTGTGTTGTTGCATGTGTTGGCGGGGGAAGCAATGCAATAGGAATTTTCAGCGGATTTATGGAGGATAAAAATGTTAAAATGATAGGTGTTGAAGCAGGGGGCACATCTCTTGACCTTGGAAAGCATGCCGCAACCTTAACAGCCGGCAGAGTTGGCATACTTCACGGTGCATTAAGCTATCTTCTTCAGGATGAATATGGTCAGGTTGCAGATGTTCACTCTATTTCCGCAGGTCTTGATTATCCCGGTGTTGGGCCTGAGCATAGTTACTTAAAGGATAAAAAAAGGGTAAGCTACGATGTTTGTTTTGACAATGAAGCAATTTCGGCATTTAGGCTTTTGAGCAGGGCAGAAGGTATTATTCCGGCTCTCGAGAGTTCGCATGCTGTAGGGTATGTGATGAAAAATAGAGAAAAATTTAAAGATAAAACCGTGATAATAAATTTATCCGGTCGAGGAGATAAAGATTTGGGAATAATAAAACAGTTGGAGGAGAACAATGAGTAAAGTTGGAATATATCTTGTTTGCGACTACCGCAACGAAGAAGAATTTTTAAATAGCGTTGAAGTTTGTCAAAGGTGTGATATCGATTTTTTAGAGGTAGGCATTCCGTTTTCAGATCCTGTTGCTGACGGTCCGGTTATAGAGAAAGCCGCTTTTAATATTTTAAATAAAAGAAAAAAAGCTGATTTTTTCTCAAGTTTAGAAAAGGCAAGAGAAATTTTTAAGAAAAAGTTTTATATAATGACATATGCAAATGTAGTATTCGGATACGGTAGTGAAAAATTCGCAGAAAAAACAGCATTTATTGATGGTATTATATTGGCGGATGTGCCTTTTAAAGAGAGTGAAATATTTGAAAAAGTGTTTAGAAAATACAACACCAATTTGATACACTTCATAACACCTGAGAGTAGCTATGACGATATAGACAAGGTTAAAAAAGTGTCAAAAGATTTCATATATTTTGTGTCAACAAGGGGGATAACAGGGGGTAAATTTAATCTTGATAATGAAACTTATGACAAAATCAGGTACGCACAAAAAGATTTTGATAAAGATATAGTTTTAGGTTTCGGCATAAGAACAAAAGAGGATGTAGAGAAAGCCTGCCGTGTGGCAAATGCCGTTGTCATAGGAACTAAGGCTGTTGAAGCAATAAATGAAAATAGTTTTGAACGGTTTATAAAAGATTTAGTTTAGAGATTTTGATAAGGCATATTATTTAATCTTTTCTCAATAAAACCGCACAGCTTGTCTGTGCCTTTTTTCTTTTTTGAAGAGGTTATGAAAAAATTAAATTCTCCGAACCTGCTTTTTAGATACTTAATATTGTCAGATATGTCTTTTTGTTTACTTTTGTCGGCTTTTGTGAAGATTATACTAAATTCTTTATTATTTGCCTTTAACCATTCTATAAACATTAAATCGGAATCTTGAGCCGGATGTCTTGAATCAATAAGCACAAATACGCAAAGTAGGAGTGTAGATTTCAAGAGATAGCCCTCTATGGAGTTTTTCCATTTATTTCTTAACTCCTTTGACCTTTTTGCATATCCGTATCCCGGTAGATCAACGATGTAAAAATTTTCATTTATCAAAAAAACATTTATTAAAATTGTTTTGCCCGGACTTTTACTTGTAAATGCAAGTTTTCTGTTAAGTATTGCGTTAATAAGTGACGACTTTCCTACATTACTTCTTCCGCAAAATGCAAATTGAGCGAGGCTTAAATCCTCAGGCGTCCTGTCATAACTTGTGACAAAGCTACTTTTTTTTATAAAATTTAAACAATTATCTTGGTTATGTTGTTTTTTTGTGTATCCATAACTATAAGAGTTCTTGTTTTTGTCAGATATCCGCATAATTCTCCCGGATTTATTATAAAACCGCTTTTTGTTTTTTTAATGTCTATATGGTGCGTGTGTCCGTATAAACAGTAATCGTAGTTATCGCATATTTTGTCAATACCGATAGGCTCATGCATTAGAAGAAATTTTTTATTATCAAATTCTGCTTCATATGGCGGTTTATGAAGTCTGTTTTTACTTCTTTCCTGCAGATAGAGCAATTCTCCGTCGTTATTTCCAAAAACACCTATAAAAGGCATTTTTAAATCGTTAAGATAATCAAAGCAAAAAGGCGATATAATATCGCCTAAATGTATTGTTAAATCGACACTTTCTTTATTCAGCACGGTAACTGCGGATTCTATTGCCGTAATATTATCGTGTGAATCGGATATTATACCTATTCTCAATTAAACATCACCTACAGCCTTAGCTACAAGGTCACCCATTTGGGTTGTATTTACTCTTCTTGTTCCTTCGCTCATTATATCAGGTGTTCTATATCCCATTTTTAAAACAAGATCCACTGCATTTTCAATAGTTCTTGCTTCTTCTTCGAGATTTAATCCGTATTTAAGCATCATGGCGGCAGATTCTATTTGAGCTATCGGATTTGCAATGCCAACTCCCGCTATGTCAGGTGCAGAACCGTGTATAGGCTCAAACATTCCAACTTTTCCGCCTATACTTGCACTTGCCAGCATTCCTATTGAACCGGTAAGCATACTTGCCTCATCCGAGAGTATATCTCCGAATATATTTCCTGCTACGATTACATCGAACTGTTTCGGGTTTCTTACAAGCTGCATTGCGGCATTGTCAACAAGAATATGGTTGTATTCAACCTCAGGGTAATCTTTTGCAGTGTCATTTACAATGTCTCTCCAAAGTTGAGATACATCAAGCACATTCGCTTTATCAACACTTGTTAGTTTTTTATCCCTTGTCATAGCAATCTCAAAAGCGAGTTTAGCAATTCTTTTTATCTCATTCTCATAGTAAACCATTGTGTTAACACCTTTTAGTATGTCATTTTCTTTGAAAATGCCTTTTGGTTGACCAAAATATATACCGCCTGTAAGTTCTCTTACAACAAGTATGTCTATTCCTCTTATTACTTCGGGTTTTAAGGAACTTGCATCAATCAATTCATCAAACACCTTTGCAGGTCTAAGATTGGCAAATGCTCCAAGAGCTTTTCTTATGCCGAGCAGTCCCGTTTCAGGTTTTTTTTCTTGAGGCAGGTTGTCCCATTTGGGACCGCCGACAGAGCCAAAAAAGAGAGCATCGCTGTTTAAAATTTTGTCAACCTCACTTTCAGGAAGCGGTGTGTCAAATTTATCTATTGCGCACCCGCCTACAAAAACTTCTTCATAATTGAATTTATGGTTAAATTTTAAAGCTATCTCGTCTAAGACCTTTAATCCCTCATTTACAATTTCAGGACCTATGCCGTCGCCTTTCATAACAGCGATTTTAAATTCAGACATAAAAACACCTCTTAAATATTTAATAATTTTTTAGCGTATCCAAACAAACCGCCACTGTTTATTAATTCCTGCATAAACTTAGGTATGGGGTTTGATTTATATTCTTTGTCTGTTGTTATATTTTTTATAATACCCGTGTCTATATCAACCTCTATTTCATCTGTTTCCTTAATATCATCGACAGCTTCTTTGGATTCAAGAATAGGTAAACCCATATTAAATGAGTTTCTGTAAAAAATTCTTGCAAAATCCTTTGCTATAACGCATGAAATTCCACTTGCTTTAATTGCTATCGGGGCATGTTCTCTGCTTGAACCGCTTCCAAAGTTGTACCCTGCAACTATTATATCGCCCTTGCTTATTTTTTTTACAAAATCCTTATCGATGTCTTCCATACAGTGCTCCGCAAGAGATTTTTCGTCAGAAGTGTTTAGGTATCTTGCAGGTATTATGACATCCGTATCTACATTATCGCCAAATTTCCAGGCTTTTCCCCTTAATTTCATTTTAAAACCTCCTCAGGTGAAGATATTTTTCCCGTTATTGCACTTGCTGCGGCAATAGAGGGCGATGATAGGTATAGAAATGATTTGCTTGAACCCATTCTTCCTACAAAATTTCTATTGGATGTGGAGATGCCCACTTCGTTATCAGCCAAAATACCCATATATCCTCCGAGACAAGGTCCGCATGTAGGTGTTGAAATGACAGCCCCTGCATTTAAGAATATATCGAAAAGACCCTCTTTAAGTGCCTGTCTGTAGATGTCGACAGTTGCCGGTATTATTATTAGTCTTACAAATTTTGCCACTTTGTTATTCTTTAAAATTTTAGCTGCCTCTCGCAAATCACTTATTCTTCCATTTGTGCAGGAGCCTATAAACGCTTGATCTATTTTTATGTCCTCTTTTGCAATTTCGCTTATCCCTTTTGTATTCTCCGGAAGGTGAGGGCAGGCAACCTGCGGTTCTATATTTTCCAAGTTAATATCAATAATATTTGAATATTCTGCCGTATCGTCGCTTTTATAAACGGTGTAATCCTCTTTTTTTACACCTCTTTCGGCGAGATATTTATCGGTTAGCTCATCGGCTTGAATTATTCCGTTTTTACCACCCGCTTCAATTGCCATATTGCACATTGTTAATCTTTCTTCAATTGGAAGCTCTCTTATTGCGCTTCCTGTAAATTCCATAGATTTGTAAAGTGCCCCTGAAACGCCTATTTTACCTATCGTATATAGAATTAAATCTTTGCCATATACCCATCTGTTTTTTTTGCCTGTATAATTAAATTTAATAGTTTCCGGAACCCTTAACCAGGTTTTTCCCGTTGCAAAAGCAAAGCCCAAATCTGTTGAGCCCATTCCCGTTGCAAAAGCGCCAAGTGCGCCGTGAGTGCAGGTATGGGAATCAGCCCCCACTATGAGCATTCCGGGTTTTATGTATCCTTGCTCAGGTAATAAGGCATGCTCTATTCCTACTTCACCGGTTTCCCAGTAATTAGGCACATTTTTTTCTTTTACAAAATCACGCATAATTTTGCACTGATTTGCCGAGTTTATATCCTTATTAGGTGTAAAATGATCGGGTATTAATGCTATTTTCTTTTTATCAAATACCTCAACCCCCAATTTCTTTACAAAATCTATTGATATGGGCGCAGTTACATCATTGGCAAAAGCCAAATCAACATCAGCAAGTATAATATCGCCCGGTTTAACCTCATCTTGCGAGCTTTTTTCCGCAAGAATTTTTTGAGTTATAGTCATACCCATAATCTGTTTTCCCCCTTTTTTAGATTAACATCAATTGCCTAAATTAATATATCATAGCAGCATTCCCGACAGAAACCCGCTTGAGAATGCCCATTGAATATTGTATCCTCCGCATTCGCCTGCTACATCTACAACTTCGCCTGCAAAATAGATATTCTTGATAAGTTTTGATTCCATATTGTGCGGATTAATCTCTTTTGTATCTACTCCCCCTATGGATGCAAAAGAATTTTTTGCCCCCAAAACAGCCTCAATTTCAAATCTCATATTATGAATGGCTTGCTCCAACATTTTTATATCATTAACACTCATATCCGATATTTTTTTGCTATTTTCTATCCCGGCATATTTTAAAAAAACATCACCTATTCTGTTGTTGAACCATCCTACAAAAAAATCCTTCATTTGTCCATATCTCAATAAATTTTTTCTTTTTTTAATTTTATTTACAGTTTCAGATGCATTAACATTTGGTAAAAAATCAAGAACAATATAGGCTTTTTCTCTGTTTTGTATAAGTTTTGATGCGTAAAAACTTAAATCTATGACAGGCATACCCGATATACCGTAGTTTGTGAATACGATTTCACCTCTTTTTTCTTTTATAACCCTTTTTTTATTTTTGATTGACACTGATGCGTATATTTTTGCACCTGAAGCTGTTTTGTGCAGGGCTTTTTTAAGTTTTATGGGGGCAAGTATGCATATTGGAGTTACAATATTGTGCCCTAATTTTTTCAAAACATTTAGTATCGAATCGTCAGAGCCGAGTTGCGGATAGGATTTTGAACCGCTTGAAATTATAATTTTGCTAAATTTGTAGTTTCTATCCCTGCTGTCAATTAGTATAAAGCCGTTTTTGTTTTTTTTAATATCAACTATAAAGGTTTCCGTTTTAACCTCTACTTTTAGCCTTTCCATTTCTCTTAAAAGAACATTTAATATGCTTGATGCTTGCTTTGATGACGGAAAATACCTTCCTGAATCATCAATAAAATATTCAATACCCAAAGATGCAAGAAAGTCAATTAACTGCTTTTGTCCGAATTTATCAAATACACTACTTATAAAATTGTAGTTTGTGTAATAATTTTCTTTATTTATGGTGCTGTTTGTAAAATTGCATAAACCGTTTCCCGTGACAAGTAGTTTTTTTCCGACTCTTTTATTTTTTTCAAATAATATCGGTTTATATCCCTGTCTGCTAACTGTAATTGCAGCTGTTAATCCCGAAACTCCTCCGCCTATGATTCCAACTGTTTTCATAGAAAAATAATTATCTATAAAAACAGCATCAAGTCAAGAGATCTTTATTGTTGTAGATAAAACTTTGTATTCTTAACTAAAAAAGGCAAGATTGTTGAATATCAAATAGTCAACAATCCTGCCTTAAAAAATTAGATTAAATAAGACTTTAGGGTAGCATACCTATTCTTAAGCCGCCCCAGTGCTTACCTTCAATGAATATAGGGGTGGATATATCATGCATAGCCTCTCCGTTATCTCTTATGTATGTCTGAACGAGAATATCTTTCGTTGTATTTTGTGCCGATGCAAGACCCGTTTTGTCGTTAAATATTCTCATAGAGCGATTACCAACCAAATCCTTTTCGTAATCTCCGGTTAGAGGTTTATCGTATATGGAATTGTGTGCTGCTGCGTATCCATTATTGTCAACAAGTAAAACAAATCTGAATTTGGGATTAAGACCCAATATTTTATCTTCAATGGGCTGAATGTTTTGTTTTACGAAATCCGTAAACCTTGTTTTATACTTCTTAGGATTTGTGTTTGGAACTTCTATGTAGTTTCTATCCCAAATGTCGCTGCTTGAAATCCTGCCTGACTTTATGG
>JAMOPP010000173.1 GCA_027064405.1 Desulfurellales bacterium | reverse complement strand
ATATATGTGCCTGTAGCCCGTTTTCCGTTTTTGTATCTTACACTTGTAGCAACACGCAAAAAACCATCGTCTATTCTTTGGAATATGGTGGCTGTTGCGCCGGTTATTTTTGTAATTTTATCAACTATATCGTTGTTAGCGGTAAGAATTTTATCACCTGCTGTTAGTATTGGAATATTAACCATGTGAGACTTTTTAGTTATTTGGTTCTTTGCGTTAAATTGTTTAAAGTTGTCTTGAGATAGTCTTATAGGGTTGTTTCCTATTGTTATTGTCCATGCCATTTTTAAGCCTTTTTTTAGACTTTCTTGTAGGTTTTCATAGGATGTTTGCACAAAGCGTTCAGCCAACATATTTTCTGACTTAATAGTTGAGATAAGCAAAGGCTGTATGCCTTTTTTTGTTAGATGGACGGTTAAGACTGCGCCTACAATAACAACCAAAGCTCCGATTAGAAGCATTGTAGCAACTATCTTGGATTTTAAGCTAAGATTTTTCATAACCCACCCCTTTCATTGATTTTCAATTTAAACTCGGTATTTTATATAGCATACCGCACAAAATAAAGCAATAATTTTTTTTAACTAAACCACAGACTTTAAAAACAAATTATGCGAGACAATAGTTATAAGCTATAAAAAAATAGTAATCGCGCATTAACAGGGTCTTTGTATCTGACTTTTGACACTGCATCTTCTCTTTAGATTGTATTGCGAGCAATATCATTTAAAGAGGTATATGGAAACTATTCTTAAAACCTTGTTAAAAAAAACACTGCACCTATTCTTTCTTGTCTTTAGCATATTCTCGGCATTTTGTCGCTTACGGGCATATTCAATATTCGTTTCGTTCCAAAAGCGGTATTCATCACAACTTTTGATGGATGTTTTGTAGTTATGCTACCTATAATCTCCGAGTTAATGCCTAAGGAATGTTTTTTCAAAACTGAAATTATATTTCCCGCATCTTTTTTATCAGCTATAATAACCATTTTACCCTCATTTGCAGAATAACACGGTTCTATACCGAGTATTTCAGACATACCGAGCACTTCTTTTCTAATGGGAATATTTTCTTCATATATCTCCATACCATAATCTTTTTTATAGCACAACTCATTTAGACACATTGCAAGACCACCCCTTGTTGGATCTCTCATAAATTTTATATTAAAATCTGATTCTATTAAAGGCATTATTAAATCAACAAGATTTGAACAGTCAGAAGACAAATTCGACTTAAAGTTAAATTTCTCCCTTTCATTTAAAATCGAGAAGCCATGATCCCCAATCGTACCTGTAACTATCACAGCATCACCTTCTTGAACATTTGAGCCGTCTATAGCCTTAATTATTTTGCCTATGCCTGATGTATTTATAAAAACCCCGCCGGAATTTTTATTTTCTATTACTTTTGTGTCTCCGCATACTATTTTAACTTTTGCAGATTCTGCCTCTCGTTTCATAGATTCAACAATCTTTTCCAGAGACTTTATACTGAATCCGTCTTCAATAATAAAAGCCGATGATATATATAGCGGTTTTGCACCTACACATAATAAGTCGTTCACCGTTCCTGATATTGATAATTTTCCTATGTCGCCACCTTTAAAAAATAAAGGCTGGACAGAATGAGAATCGGTAGTAAAAGCGATATCGCATAGGATAGCACTATCGAGTCCGCTATCTGCCTTGAATACATTTTCAATCAAATCAAGTGTTAATTTTCCTCCTGAACCGTGATCAATAGTTATATTACCATTCATTCGATACTCCCGGCATCATATACATTTTTACAAGTCCCCTCATCAGAAACCATACAGGGACCTATAGGATTTGACGGCGTGCATATCTTCGCAAATAAGGGACAATCCTTCGGCTCTGCATTACCTAAAATAACATCTGCACAGCGACAGCCCTTTTTGTGCTCTATATAATTTTCAGGGTAGACTATATCAAATTTATATGATGCATCTATATTTTTAAACTGCTCGTTTACAAAAAAACCGGAATTGGCAATATTGCCAAGACCTCTCCATATCGAATCATCAAGATGAAATACTTTATCCATATACCTGAGTGCTTTTTTATTGCCTTCATAGGCAACCGTTCTTTTGTATTCATTTTCAACCACAGATTTTTTATCTATTATTTGCTGCAAAATCATATAAACCGAAACCAAAATATCCAAAGGCTCAAAGCCTGATGCAACAGACGCTAAATGAAATTCGTCTGCAATTTTTTCATAAACCTTCAATCCGGAAATAACCGATGCATGTCCCGGTAAAAGCAACCCGTCTGCATTGATTTTTCCGGATTTTAAGAGCTCATACACCCCGTTTGGGGTAAATTTATGGACGGAATATATACTAAAATTATCCGGAATAAAAACTTCAGACAAAATGGAAGCGATGGGCGCAGCTGTCGTTTCAAATCCAACAGAAAAGAAAATAATCTCTTTTTTGCTAATTTCAGCCTCCTTTATTGCATCCTCCACTCCATAAACCATTTTAATATCTAAGCCTAAAGATAAAGCGCTATGAAAAGAGTATTCACTTCCGGGAACTTTAAGCATATCCCCAAAGCTCATAATAGTTACATCATTTTTTAAAGCAAAATTAATAATAGCATCTATATCTCTTGTACTTGTAACACAGACAGGACATCCCGGACCAGCCCTAAGTTTGATACTCTCAGGCAATAAATCACGCAATCCGAATCTCACTATTGAATTTTCATGCGTACCACACACATGCATAATATCTATTTCTCTATCTAAAGTATCTGCCTGTTTTTTTATTTTAGAGACAATTTTTTTAATTAAAACAGGGTCATAATATACATTTTTAATATTTTGAAGCATATCTATCCGAGGATACACTTTTCTATAAGTTTTACATTTTCTTCTACATCATCTTTATCTATTTTACCTATGGCTGTTCCGGCATGCACTAATACAAATTCCCCAACCTTAGGATCATCAATAGCTGTAAAAAAACAGTGCCTTCTTACGCCCCCGGCTTCTACAACCCCTCCCATTTCATCATAAAGTTCAACTATCTGCATCGGTATTCCTACACACATTTCACACCTCTTATCCAAAAAATAACTGACCCAACGCAATATTTCCATCATTAATCGGAAACCTATTGTTGAAAATCACATTAAATCCGTCTTCAGTCAATTTATTACACAACTTTCTTAAAATAATTTCATTCTGAAAAACTCCACCGCTTAAAGCTATAGTTTTTATGCCACTTATTTTTGATATTTTTTTAATATTAACATACAAAGCCTCTACAAATGTATTATGAAAAGACCTTGACAAAGATAGGTCACTCCTATTTTTGGCTATATACACAAGCGTTTTTGAAAAATCTATATCGTAGCCGTTAATATCATAAGGCAATACATCGTTTTGATTATAATTCATAGCTATCCATTGCAATTTTACGGCACTCTCAGCGTCAAAGCTATTTTTGATAGTTATATTTAATATGGCACTTACCGCATCAAATAATCTTCCGGCACTACTTGTATAAATAGCATTTTTCATAATCTTAGGTATTATATTAATCGTGTCTATATGTTTATTAAATATATCTTTCGCCATTTTACAATCATTAAAAATAGAGCAAAGATAAGTCGCAGCTGTTCTATAGGGTTCTTTAATAGACTTATCCCCAAAAAGTAAAGGCATATATTTAATATGTCCCAATCTTTCAAAATCATCCTTTTGTCTAATAAAAAATTCGCCACCCCAAACATTACCATCATCCCCATAACCGGTTCCATCCATAATAACCCCTATTGCATCGTCTTTACATTGATGTTCTAATAAAACAGATGCAAAATGAGCTTTATGGTGCTGAACTTCAACAACATTGTCAAATCTTTCATAGGCATAATTTCTTGATACATAATTTATGTGCTTATCACAGATGACTTTATCAACATTAATATCAAAGAATTTTATAAAATCATCAACCTTCATCTTAAAAACTTCAAAATTGCTTAAATATTCCAAATTCCCGCTAAATTGAGATAGAATTATACCGTTATCTTTAGAAACAGCTATATTATTTTTTAAATCCGCACCGAGGGATAGAATGTTCTTTTTTATCCCTTTCAAATAAAATGGTGCGGGAGCATAGCCTCTTGCATATCTATGTATAACACTCTTTTTCTCAACAATCTGAGTAACAGAATCTTCCAAAGGCCTTACAATGCGTCTATTATTTGTTAAAATAAAATCGACACCTTTAAAATTATAGGCATCTTCATCTTTGTAAACCAAAGGCATATCCGATAAATTGGCACTTGTGGCTACCAAAAATTCCAAATTAGAAAAATAAAACAAAAGCAAATGTAAAGGCGCATAAGGCAACATTGCTCCAAGATAAGGACTTCCATTTACCGTCTCTTTTAAAATACTGTTTTTCGATTTTAAAAGGACTATAGGCTTAACCTGCGATTCAAGCAATTTCTCTTCTTCGGAATTTACGAAACAATTTTTCCTCAACAGGTCAATATTTCTCGATATGACGGCAAAAGGTTTTTTCTCTCTTGATTTTATCTTTTTTATTCTTTGAACTGCAACCATATTGTTAGCATCTGCAATTATATGGTATCCCCCTATACCCTTAATTAAACCAACTTTTCCTTTTTCAAGTTCTTCTGCTGCAATTTTAACAGCTTTTGTATCTTTAAATCGGCATTGCCCGTTTTGTATAAATTGGTATTTGGGACCACAATCATTGCAACATATAGTTTCTGTATGAAACCGTCTTGTTTTAGGGTTTGTATATTCTGCTTTACACTGTTTACACATAACAAACCCGTCCATTGTCGTATTTTTCCTATCGTAAGGAGTCTCTGTTATAACGGAAAATCTTGGTCCACAGTTTGTGCAATTTATAAAAGGGTGCAAAAATCTTCTGTTTTTTGTATCAAAAAGCTCCTCTGCACATTTATCACATATCCCTAAATCAGGAGGAACATTTGCGTTTCCTTTCACTTTATCAACCGTGCTTTCTTTTATAAAAAACCCGCTGTATGCATTTTGTTTAATCTTAAAACCGTTTATTTCAATACTGTCTATAACAGAATTTACAGGTTTATTCTTGACTATAAGTTCTTTAACATCCTCTGCCTTTTTATAAGACTCAAGATAAATTTTAACGCCTTCTTCCGTGTTTCTAACCCATCCGAAATCATTTAAAAACAGTCTGTAAATAAAAGGTCTAAAGCCAACGGACTGAACTATGCCTTTTATACGTATCAGATAAGCATACATTTGTTATATTTTTATAGTAAGTACTTTTTTGTAATATATAAATGCACTAAGCCAACTTGCCACCATGATAATAACAACAACAATACCCAAAACTTCAAAATTAAGATTATTTAAAAAATTAAAAAAAGGCGTATCTATTGCAGCCTTAATAGATATAACTTGAAGCCATTCTATTGCACCAACGACAAGCGCCATAAATACACTTGTAGCCGTTATTACCATATTAAAAAATAACTTTCTTGTAGCATCTATCATTGCCCAATCGTATATTTTCATCATAACCAAACCATCAATAGAATCCATTAAACTCATACCTGCGGTAAAAAGAAGAGGAAATATTAGTATTTCCCAAATAGGTAATTTGTTTGCCAAGGCTGCAGACATTCCTAAAATAGCAATTTCCGTAGCTGTATCAAACCCCAAACCGAATAAAAATCCAACCGGATACATTTTATAACTTTTATCTATTTTTTTATATGTACTTGAAAAAAATCTACCAATTAAGCCCCTTTTATTCAGCAAATCTTCAGTAGTTTTATGCATAATATCATTATCAATTTTACCCTCTTTGTGAGATTTATATAATTTATACAAACTTTTTAATATAAAAAAATTAATAATTCCTATTAAAGTCAAAAATGAGGCTGATACCGTAGCTCCAATTAATCCCCCGACATTTTTTAAGATTTCCATATTGGACGGAATACTCTTTAGGATAAAAACAATAGCTAATGACAAAAGTATAACAACTGTAGAATGCCCCAAAGAAAAAAACAGACCAACTCCCACAGATTTTTTATTATCCTGTCTTAATTTTCTTGTAACATTATCAATCGCTGCGATATGATCAGCATCAAAAGCGTGTCTTAATCCAAAAAAATAAGCTAAAGCACCAAGACTTAGTAAAGAAAAAGAGAATTTGGAGATACAAGCAAGAGAAATCCATGCAACAACATTAAAAGATAAACAAAATGCAAACAACAAATATATTCTTTTTTGCAGACTCATAATATTAAACCACCCTTTTAATACCGTTTTCAATCCAATCTACAAACTCATCTATCCCATCACCCTGTTTTGCACTTATCTCTATAACTCGTGCTTTAGGATTTACATCTTTAATTTCCTTTAAGACTTTATTTAAGTCAAAATCCAAAAATTCTACCAAATCTATCTTATTGATTAAGATACAATCTGCCACATTGAACATAACAGGATATTTTTTGACCTTATCATCACCTTCAGGCGTACTTAAAATAACAACATTTTTATCACATCCCACATCAAAAGTAGCCGGACATACAAGGTTGCCCACATTTTCTACAATTAACAAGTCACATTTTAAAGATATCTTTTTCAACGCTTTTGATACCATATCGGCATCAAGATGGCAGGCTCCGGATGTATTTATTTGCACGACATCAATACCTAAATTCTTTATTCTTTGAGCATCCCTTTCCGTATCAAGATCTCCGTCTATAAAAGAAATTCTATACTTACCGCTTAAATATTTTATAATTTTCTCTACAACGGTTGTTTTACCGGCGCCGGGAGATGACATAAAATTAAGGGAAAATATACCTTTTTCCTTAAAAATATCTCTAATTTTATCCGCAGCTTTATCATTTCTTTCTAAAATCTTTTTCTCAACAACAACCTTTTTCATTGCTCCCCTTCCACTTCCTTTATTTCCATTTCTTTGCCTTCTATAATATCAAGAGGCATTCCACACTCTTTACATACGAGCATTAATTCATCGTCTTCGTTATAAAAATAATCCTTAGAACATACAACACAATGCGCTTTTACATCAACCTTTTCAATTTCAAAAACGGTATCTTTTATAATCTCTTCCTCGTTTCTTAAAGCATCAAGAGCAAATAAAAGAGCATCTACCATAACTCCACTCATTATACCTATT